>CANRIQ010000080.1 GCA_947630655.1 uncultured Clostridia bacterium
CGCAGACCGCGCTGAAGGTTCTCCGCGAAAAGGCTGAGGGCAAGGGCAACACCGAGGTTGTAGGTCTTATCGACAAGTATTTTGAGACCAAGGACGACGGCAAGGCTAACGCTTGCGCTACAAAGGCTCTGGTTGACAAGATTGAGGCTTGCAACTGCGGCAACAAGGAAGCGGTTGATGTTCTGAACCTCAAGAATTACCTCTCCAAGAAGAGCAACTGGATTTTCGGCGGCGACGGCTGGGCATACGATATCGGTTACGGCGGACTTGACCACGTAATAGCTTCCGGCAAGAACGTCAACATCTTCGTATTCGATACCGAGGTTTATTCCAACACGGGCGGTCAGGCTTCCAAGGCTACGAACGTAGGCGCGGTTGCGCAGTTCGCGGCAGGCGGTAAGGACGTCAAGAAGAAGGACCTTGCGGGTATCGCGATGAGCTACGGTTATGTATACGTTGCACAGATTGCAATGGGTGCTGACCGCAACCAGTGCCTGAAGGCGATTGCCGAGGCTGAGGCTTACGACGGACCGTCGCTGATTATCGCATACGCGCCTTGCATCAACCACGGCATTAAGGGCGGTCTGACGATTGCCCAGCAGGTTGAAAAAGAGGCTGTTGAGGCGGGTTACTGGCATCTGTTCCGCTTCAATCCCGCGCTTGCGGATGAGGGCAAGTCTCCGTTCACGCTTGACAGCAAGGCTCCCACGGGCGATTACAAGGCGTTCATGATGAGAGAGGTTCGTTACAACTCGCTTATGCGCGCTAATCCCGACAGAGCGAACGTTCTGTTTGACAAGGCTGTCTCAAACTCCAAGGCTAAGTACGATCACCTTGTTGAAATGCAGAAGGCGTACAAGGAAGAGTTTGAAAAGGCATAATTAACCACCCTGTATAAACTTATCCCCCAACTTTTCGGTTGGGGGATTTTTTATACAGCAAAGGTGAAGTTGCCTATAAACTTGCAGACAATCCAAACGCGCCGCAAGGCGCACCTTGAAGTCTAACCTCTAACTTCTAAACGAGCAGTTCGTCGAGGATTTGTTCCATTTCTTCAAACGAGGAATTGTCAGCCTTAATCTCATAATACAGCCCTCCGCTTGAAAACTTCGCTAGTACGTTGTCTCCGCCCGAAAGCCCCGAATTGTACTTGTACAGCAACGCCTTTTCGCCGTTTTTAAGCGTGATAACCTTCGGGTCGGTTTCGCTGTCCGTGCCGGCGGTAAGCCCGAATTTCTCGCCAGTCCGCACGAGGACGGAACAGCTTATCGTTTTCCCGGTTGTGAGGCTTTGGAACATGCATTTTTTGAGTTGCAGACAATTGTCGTCAATGTCAATCAAAATCTCCGAGGGGATTTCCGTGAATTTTTCGCTCATAAGCGGCGAAATCCCGAATTCCGCGAAAACCTCGGAGGGCAGGGCGTTACGGCTCCAGAGTCCGTTTTCCCCGAGCGTCGCGCCCCAGTCTTCAAGCTCCTCGGCGGTCGGTATGTTCACTTTGGTAATCTCCAAATTCAGCTCGAACGCGGGCTTTTTGTCAACGAGAATTTTATCTTTGATAAGCAGGTTCGCCGACGCTCCCGTAACTAACGCAAATGCCGCCGCAGCGGCAATAATCACCGCAAGCCTTACGGGGGCTTTGCGGGGCTTTACGCTCTCGGAAATAATGCTGTCGTCAATGCCGTTTAGTGCGGTGAAAATCGGATTTAATCTGTTTTCGGTATTGTTAGTCATCAAAATAACCCCTTTCAGTCAAAAAATCTTTAAGCTTCGCCCGCAGCCGCAGCAGCGCGGACGACGCCGCAGTCTCGCTTAATTTGCACTCCCGCGCGGCATTTTTAACGCTCTCTCCGAAAAAATACCGCAGAGTGAACAACCGCTGCAGGTTTTTGGAAAGCGTGTTCAGCCACTCGGACAACAGCTTTGACAGCTCCCCGCAGTCTCCCTCCCAAACCTCAATTCCCGACGGAATACACTCGGAAAGCTCGGTAAGAAGGGCTTGGTTGCGGCATTCGGCGGTGTTGTAGCGAAAGCGGTCGATGCTGCGCCGCCGCGCGATTTTGCAGACATAAGCCGTGAGATCGGCAGGTTCGTCGGGCGGAATTCTGTTCCATACGTCAAGCAGCACGTCGTTTGCACATTCCTCCGCGTCCTGCGGGGAATTCAAAATCCCGCGCATAACCTTTAAAATCAGACGTTCGTACTTTTGCTTCAGAGCGGAAAGCCCCGATTGCTCACGCGCGTTTAAAAGCGCGATTATTTTCCTGTCGTCCACCTTATCACCTCTTTTAGGCAGGTTTTTGTTTGCGCGCGCTTTTCCTGCCTCGGTAATATAGTCGCGGGAAAGCACGGGTTCGTCACATCGGGTCAAATTCTATTGACAAACGGGGTTAAATATGGTAAAATATAAATAGTTATAAAGACAAACAAAGGAGACGATTTTAAATGAAGTACATAAAGCGCGTTTTGTGTGTAATTTTGTGCGCCGTGCTGCTTTGCGGGTGCAACGGCGGTTTCGGGTCAAATTCTGACGGTAAGCACGAGCCGATAACTATTCTCTACTCGTCGGATATTGATCTGCTTAAACAGCTTGTTGCCGAAAAATATCCCGAAATACAGCTTGAAATTATCCCGTATAACGGAAAAAACTGGTCGCGGTTTACGTGCGATCAGATGATAACGGGGGATATGCCGGATATTTACAATACAACGCTTGCGTGGACGAATTACCCCGAGGCTATGAAGGCAAATCTTCTCGAGCTTTCGGGCTACGCCTTTACCGACAACTACGACCCCACGCTTCTGTCGCAGCAGGAGCTTGACGGCGGGATTTATCTTCTGCCGTCGAAGTACTCGGTGTACTCCTGCGCGTACAACAAAACGCTGTTCGATAAACACGGCTGGAAAGTCCCCGAGAGCTTTGAGGACCTTAAAACGCTCGCTCCCGAGATTGAAAAGGCGGGTGTGCGGCTTGCGGTGACAAATAGCTATAATTCGGGGCAGGGCTTTCAGTATATCTGCAATCTTGCCGATACGATTGATTTAACGTCAATTAAGGGCGTTCAGTGGCAGAGGGATTTCTTAAGCGGCAAAGCGGACGCAAAAGAGGGCTTCGGCGAGGCAATGGACTATTTGCAGGAATGGGTGGATCTGGGCTTCCTGCAGGGGAGCAATACCCTTGACGGCAAGACCTCGTTCGAGGTGTTCAGCGAGGGAAACACCGCATTTGCCGTCGGCGGAGTAGACCACTGGACGCAGAATGCGGACGGAACGGGAGACGTTTACGCGCCCATGCCGTATCTTTCCCGCGACGGCTCTAAAAATATGTACATTACCATGCAGTCGAAGAATTTCGGCATAAACAAAAAGCTTTCCGAAAAAGGAAACGAGCAGAAATTAGAGGACGCTCTGCATGTTCTGGAGCTTCTTTCGACGATAGACGGGCAGAATTCGTTTTACAATGCCACCACTACGTATATTTCCTCCCTGCGCGAGTGGGAAATAGACCCCGAAAGCCCCTATGCGGATTGTCTGGATGATATGCGAAACGGTCACACCTCGCCGCTGCTTTATACGGGCTGGGAGCCGATTTTGCCGAGAATAGGAGAGAACCTTCTCGACTATTTAAACGGGGAATTTACCAAGGAACAGGTTATCGAAAACATGGATGCTCTTCGCGACGATTGGCTGTCGCAGGGCGAAACGGTTTATTCCGAGGTTGACAAAAAATACGATCAGAAGCAGACCGCGCAGCTTGTAGGAAAGATTTTCGGGGAAGCGGTAAACGCGGATTGCGCGCTGATGTCGCTGAATGTCGCGATTGACAACTGCGCTATTCAGAACGGCGACGGTATAAACGGGTATATTATGCCCCTGCCGCTTACCGACGAGAGAATTGTGTCCATAATTCCCACGGGCTGGAACGGCAATATTAAAACGGTAACTCTCACCGGAAAACAGGTTAAGGAATTCGCAGAAAAGGGCTATACAATCGAGCGCGACGGCAAAACCGCCGTGTTCCCCTACGAGCTTTTTGTAAAGGGCGGAAAAGAGCTCTCCGACGACGAAAAATACACCGTTATGGTTTGCGGCGCGGACGAGGAGCTTTGCACTGCGGGGAACATTCAGGACAGCGGCATACAGGGGCTCGGGGCGGTAAAGGACTTCTTTAACAATAACGGAAATCCGCCTTTGTCGGAGGAATTGCTGAACTGGTAAGCAAGTGAGTGAAAAACATGAAAAAAACCATTGATCCAAAATACCGCAAAATATTTATTATCGCCGCGGTTGCCGTTGCGGCGGCGGCAATCTGCGGCTTTTTTGTCATAAGGCAGCTGCATACTTATCTTAACAACACGGTTTATTCCGAGCGGATAAATCAGCTTTCCGAGATAACCACGCAAGTTTTCACAAGCACGGAGTGGAAGGTCACGCAGTACTGGAACGGCGCGCTTGAGGCGAAAAGGCGTTTTTACGACGAAAAGCCCGAAACTGCGGCGGCTCTTTCGGCTTTTTTGAATAAGGAAAACAGCGTTGGGCATTACAAAGATGACGAAGCCGTGCCGATTGTGCTTGACGAGGACGGAAGGCTGTTCAGTCCCGACGGCGATATGGGCGTTATAAGCGATATTGACCCTCTGGCGAATTGCAATGAACGCGTAAGCTTTATAAAATACAACACCATGAACGTCGAAAACGACATTCTCTTTGTATATAAGCTTGAACAGCCGGTAAAGCTTTCCGATACGGGGAAAACCGTGCGTTTTGCGGGAATAAGCATCGGAATGGAGACAATAGGCTCTATTTTCAGAAGTCCCACCTACAACGGCAACAACAGCACCTATATTTTAAGCGAGGACGGCTCGAAGCTCTATGTTGACGAGACAAAGTACAAAAATCTTGTTCCGGGGTATAATGTTTTCAGGGTTATGAGCAACGCGGACAACGGCGAAAACGATTTTGAAAATCAGCTTTTGCAGCTTCAGACCGACGGGCAGGTTCATTCGCACGTCGAGATAGAGGGCATGGACTGCTTTTACGCTATGCGGAAAATGCAGGAAAACAACTGGATAGTTATGTACATTATCCCCGCGCAGGAGGTAGCGCAAGGGACGGTGTCCGTCGTGAATTCCGCGCTCAGAACGGCGGTAGTGACGGCGGTGTTCTTCCTTGTTGCTATTATAATTATTATGCTGTGCATGTCAAAGGCTTTGCATACAAGAAGCCTGCTTCGGGCGGAGCATATCGCGGGAAAAAAGCTTCAGGAGCTTAATCGTCAGCTTGAACAGGCAAAGCACGAGGCGGAGGAGGCGTATCTTGTCTCCCAGCGCGCAAATCACGCAAAAACCGCGTTTTTAAACAATATGTCGCATGATATAAGAACGCCCATGAACGCCATTATCGGGTTTACGTCCCTTGCCGCAACGCATATCGACGACAAGGACTCCGTTAAGAATTATCTCTCGAAAATTATGGTGTCAAGCGAGCATTTGCTTTCGCTTATAAACGACGTTCTCGATATGAGCCGAATTGAAAGCGGAAAGGTCAAAATTGAGGAAAAGGAATGTTCTCTGCCGACAATTCTGCACGATTTGAGAAATATTCTACAGTCGGATATTAAGGCGAAACGCTTGAATTTCTATATCGATACGGTCGATGTCGAGCACGAGGATATCGTCTGCGACAAGCTCCGCTTAAACCAGATTTTGATAAATATTATGTCCAACGCCGTGAAATTCACGCACCCGGGCGGGACGGTAGCACTGCGCGTGGTTGAAAAGCCCAACGCTCCCGAGGGGTATGCGGATTATCAGTTTATTGTGCGCGATACGGGCATAGGTATGAGCGAGGAATTCGTCGGGAAGATTTTTGAGCCGTTTACGCGCGAGGAAAATTCGACGGTAAGCGGCATTCAGGGCACGGGTCTCGGAATGGCGATAACTAAAAATATCGTCGATATGATGAACGGCACAATTGACGTTCACAGCAAGCTTGGCGAGGGCACGGAATTTACCGTGTCGGTGCGGTTTGCGGTAAGCGGTAAGGAGCAGAAAATCACCGTTATCAAGAGCCTTGAGGGCTTCCGCGCGCTGGTTGCGGACGACAATATGGATAGCTGCACAAACGTTGAAAAAATGCTCCGCGTAATCGGCTTGCGGGCGGAGTGGACGACCTCGGGAAAAGAGGCTGTTTACCGCGCAAAATACGCCGCGGAGCAAAACGACCCGTTTCGGGTGTACATAATCGACTGGTTAATGCCCGATATGAACGGCGTGGAAGTCGTTCGGAGAATTCGCAAGGAAGTCGGCGAGACCGCGACTATTATAATCCTCACCGCCTACGACTGGACGGATATCGAAGCCGAGGCGAGGGAAGCGGGAGTTACGGCGTTTTGTGCGAAGCCGCTGTTTATGTCGGAGCTGTACAACGTTTTGCAAAACGCTGACAACAGCAATTCCGACGATGAGCAGGACATTATCCCCGAGCAGTTCGCAGGGAAAAGGGTGCTGCTTGTGGACGACGTGGAGCTGAACCGCGAAATCGCGGTAGCTATTCTCGAAGAAGCGGGAATTAACGTCCGGACGGCTGTAAACGGCAAGGAAGCCGTTGAAGCGGTGAAAAACAGCGGCGGCGAAATTGATCTGGTGCTTATGGACGTGATGATGCCGATTATGGACGGCTATCAGGCGACGCGCGAAATCCGCAAATTAGACGACCCTGTTTTGGCGAATATTCCGATTGTCGCGATGACCGCAAACGCGTTTGAGGAGGACAAAATCGCGGCTCTGGACGCGGGCATGAACGACCACCTCGCAAAGCCGTTCCAGATTGAGAAGCTGTATCAGGTGATGAAACAATTTCTCTGAAAGGAGTAAACAATGCACAAAAGTTGGCAGGGATTTATAATCACTCTTTTTGCGGTTGGGGTAACCTGTCTCGGTTTTGGGATATTTATGGCGTTTTATATGGGCATTTTAAAGGTCATAGTGCTGCTTATTATAGGCATTGCGTTTGTAATAGGCGGAGCGTGTGTGCTGCGGTGGTATATTTCGAGGAAGGGCTGACAACCCTTCCTTTTTGTTACAATCTAAATAATCCGCGCAGCGAATTACTACTACTGTTTACTGATTACTTTTTCCAACAGCACATACCCGTACTCAAAATCTTTAAGCTGCCCCATATAGCCCTTGCTGCAGTTTCCCTCGCGGATAAGCGCGCCCACGGACGGCACACGCTGCTTTTTAAGCTCACGCCGAACCTCCTCGCAAAGCGCGCTCCCTAAGCCCTTGTGCTTCGGGTCAACGCCCATATAAAGCATTACATACGATTTCGGTTTTCGCTTTTGTGAAAGAATACGAAGCTTTTTAAGCGGGTGTAATTTCCCGTAAACGCCGTTTTTGTAATTCGGCACTGACACAAAAAATCCCACGGGTTTTCCGTCAAAATACGCCATTTTCACCATGCTGTAATTTACAATATGCCGCAAATATTCGCAAATCGAACAGAATTCTCCCTCGGTTATGCGTTTGTACACGGGAAAACGGCTGTACAGCTCTATCATCAGAGAATACACCTCGCGCAGCGTCTTGTCAAATTCGCCCTCGTCGGGAGATTTTATCGTGTACCCCGCGCCGAGCATTTTTTCAAGCCGCGCGGCGTATTTTTCACAGCCGTCGTCGTTCTCCACAATTTTGTAGTAATTTGAGCTGTAACGCTTTATCACCTCAAATCCGCTTTGATACCACAAATTCGGGTAATAATCCTTGTTGTACGGCTCGCCCGTATACGGCGAACCGAAACGGTCGGTTTTAAGCCTGTATTTTATCCAGAAGGAGCAGTCCACGGGTCCCGTCAGCCTTTCACGCCCGTTTTTTTCGGCAATTTCCTCCGCCGTTTTAAAAAGCAAAGCCGCGGCGTCGCTGTCGTTTTCGCTCTCGAAAAAGCCGATATACGCAGTGCTGTCGTTCGGGTAGAGCGTTATTACGGCGCGGCTTACGGCGCGGTTTTCGCAATAAATAAGTATAGGAATAACGGTGAAATATCGGCTTAAGGCATGCGTGCCGTTTAAAAGCGCGAATTCCTCCTCGGGGCTTTGCATAAGCTCCCTTGCCGAATAAATTCTCTTCGGAAGCGCGAGAAAATCGCGCGTTCTTTTTTTGTCTCCGCTGTCAAAAACGACCGCCCTCAAATTCATTTCAAACGACCTCCGCCGTGTTCCTTTTGATAACCGAAATCCGCCCCGAAGCTCCGTCGACCTCGACAATGTCTCCGTTTTTGAGGATACCTGCCGCGTTGTCTACGCCTACAACGGCGGGTTTTTTCAGCTCCCGCGAAATTATCGCCGTGTGCGACAAAAGCGAGCCCTTTTCCGCGATAATTCCCGCAGCCCCGACAATGAGAAAAACCCAGCCCGGGTCGGTCATTTTTGCGACGATTATTTTTCCCGTTGTGTCGGGACAAGCCGTCGGGTCGGTTACGACAAGCACCTCGCCGCGCGCTATTCCCGCCGAACACGGCGTGCCCTCAAGCGCGTCCGTAAAGCTGTTATTTTCCGTCCTTCCGACAGATTTCGGTGCTCGGTCAAACACATTTTCCGCGAAAATCAGCCTTGTATACGCGGGCAGCCCTTCAAATCTTTTGTACAGCCCGCGCCGCTGTTCGACAATGCTTTTCATGTCATTTTTGCATTTTACAGCCGTTTCGATTTCGGAATATTCGAGATAAAAAATATCCCTCGGCTCGGCGATAACGCCCGCCCCGCAAAGCTCCCCGCCCACCTTAAGCATCATCGAG
>CANRIQ010000081.1 GCA_947630655.1 uncultured Clostridia bacterium
TGCCTGCGACCAGCCCTTTGATATATTGAAAAATTTTCTGATATTCAAAGGGCGGCGATCTGCGTCAAGCCGCATGGAGAGCCGTTCGGCAGGGTCTTGCAGGTGCGAATTCCGTACTGCTGGAGCCGTTTTACCGCTTTAAACTGACAGTGCCGCAAATTTCTCTCGGCAGGGCGATGACCGACCTCAACCTTATGGGCGCGAAATTCTCCCAGACCGACGGCGGCGGGGAGTTTTCAACACTCGAGGGGAGCTGTCCCGTCGCGAAAATGCGCGGGTATTTCCGCGAGGTCACCGCGTACACGCATGGCGCGGGAACGCTTGGCTGCGTGCCTTACGGGTATTTTCCGTGCTGTTGTGAAGATGAAGTTATCGAAAAAATCGGATACAATTTTGAGAGCGATGTTGAAAACTCCGCCGACAGCATTTTTTGCTCGCACGGGGCGGGGTATCTTGTCAAATGGAACGAAGTTACCGAAAAAATGCACATAAAGGTCGACAACCGTGACGAAAACCGCGATGCTGTCACCGAAGCGGAGATTAACTCCTTCAAGCAGCGCGCCGCCACCGACAAGGAGCTTATGGAGATTTTTGAGCGGACTTACGGGAAAATAAACCGCTCTGAGCGCGTTGCAATGCGGCGCGACAAGCAAACCGAGAAAATCCCGAAGCTGCCCGCGCCGAAACGCGGTCCGGAGTTTCTGCTGGTCGACGGGTACAACATCATTTTTTCGTGGGAGGAGCTTGCGGCTGTCGCAAAACAAGATCTTGATGCGGCGCGGGCTAGGCTTATCAATATATTGTGCAATTATCAGGGATTTAAGCAGAATAACGTTATCCTCGTGTTTGACGCGTACAAGGTGAAATCTGACCGCGAAACGGAAAAATATGGAAATTTGACGGTTGTTTACACCAAAGAAGCTGAAACCGCGGACATGTTCATCGAAAAGGCGGCGCATCGGCTGACCGCCGAAAACCGCGTGAGAGTCGCGTCCTCCGACGGCACTGAACAGTTTATAATCCTCGGTGCGGGGGCGGTTCGCGTGTCGGCAAGGGAGCTGAAGCTGGAGGTGGACGAGGTTGAACGTTCAATCAGGGAAATTTTGGAAAATATGCATTGAGGTAAATAATGGAAATCAGACCCATAGCCTATATTGAAAACGATTTTAAGGAAAAATTTGGCATTCCGCGGCAAAGCGGGATTGCGGAGCTGACGTCGAAAATCGTGTTTTTGCCCGAATTTTCCGACAGCAACGCCATGCGCGGGCTGGAGGATTTTTCGCATATCTGGCTTATCTGGGGATTTTCTGAGGTGAAAAGCGGCGAATTCTCCCCTACCGTGCGCCCGCCGCGGCTTGGCGGGAACGTGAGAATGGGCGTTTTCGCGACGAGATCGCCCTACCGCCCGAACCCGCTGGGGCTTTCGGTGGTGAAGCTTGAAAAAATCACGCGCGGGGAACTGCTTGTGTCGGGAGCGGACCTTATGAACGGAACGCCGATTTTCGACATAAAGCCCTATCTGCCGTACATCGAGAGCATTCCCGACGCGTCAAACGGCTGGTCGCTTGCCGAAAAGGACGATATTCTGGACGTGGAATTTCCGCCCGAGCTGCTGGAAAAAATTCCCGAAGACAAACGGCGCGGACTGCTGAAAATCCTCGCGCAGGACCCGCGTCCGCAGTATCAGGACGACCCCGCGCGCGTTTACACAATGGCTTTCGGGGAGCGTCAAGTGAGCTTTCGCGTGGACAGAGGGCGGCTGTTTGTCGTTGAAATTGCATAAAAAAGCCTTGCACTAAAGCAAGGCCTTTTGTTATTCTCAAATTAACCGTTTGCGTGAATTTTATCGTAATTCACAAGCTCGTTCAACAGCTCGGGAACCTTAACCGGAGCTTCCTCATCGGTAAACTGGCACGTCCCGACAGCCATATGCCCGCCGCCGCCGTATTTCAGCATCGTAGAGCCGACATTGACATGCGAGGTCCTGTTCAGAATTGAATATCCGACCGCGCAGGAACAGCCCTTCCCGCCCTTTCCGTCAACTATCCAGCAGGAAATGTTCTGCTCGGGATAAAGCGAATAGATAAGGAAGCGATTGCCCGTATAAATCGGCGAAACGCCGCGCAGATCGGTAATTATCACATCGCCCTCAACACGGGTGTACTTGTGAACCATCTCTTTAAAATGATCGGTCTGCTCGTTATAAAGAGCAATGCGCTCCTGTATATCGGGCATCGCGAGAATTTCCTCCGTTGTCATATACGAACAGCAGCGGAGCAGCTTTTCCATAAGCTGGTAATTGCTTATCGTAAAGTTTCTGAAACGCCCGAGACCGGTTCTCGGATCCATAAGAAAACCGACCAAAATCCAGCCCTTTGGGTTCAAAATCTCGTCGCGGGTGAGATTTCCGCTGTCAACCTTATCAACAGCCTCCATAAGATCATCGAAATTCGGAAAACGCTCTTTCCCGCCGTAATACTCGTAAATAATACGCGCGCAGCTCGGCGTAATGCGGCTTTCGCCCTTGTACTTGCCCTTATAGCGATTGCGCTCTTCCTCGCTGGAATGATGGTCGAACCACAAACCGCAGCCCTCTACAAACGGAACGTTTGCCAGGCAATCGTTTTCGGTGACGGGAACAAGACCGTCCTGCAAATCCTTCGGGTGTGCAAAGGTCCAGCTGTCCACAACGCCCGCGCTTAACAGCAAAGCACCGCAAGCCAGACCGTCGAAATCCGAACGTGTAATCAATCGCATCGCCATGAGACAATACCTCACTTTAACATAATCATTACTTTAATTATACCATAGCCCGCCCCAAAAATCAACAGTTTCTTAAAATTTTCCGCTTAGGCATATATTACAATTTTGTCCCTCGGATTATAGGCATTTTGACGAACCGAAAACTGCCTTATTTTTTCAGGAGAGTGAGCTTAAGCCTTATTCTGTCGGGGAATTTGAGCTGTTTTTCGGCGGATTGGCAAATTTTTGAAAGCAAGGACGCCAGCTTTGCGCAGCCGTTTTCGTCGACAGCGTCCTCGCCGAACGCCGCCGCTTCCAGCACATCGCGGTAATCCTCGGCTTTAAACCCGAGCGTCTCCCCTGCGCGGGCATAGAATTTTTCGGGCATTTCGCCGACGGCGGGAGTTATCCTGCACACGCGAAGCACCGTGAGTATTTTTTCGAGAATGACGTTTGCGTCGGTGACCTTCGCGTAACGCCGCAAAGCCTTTTTCGCGTCATCGTTGAAACGCCTGTACCGCCTGATGACGAGTATAACCGCCGCCGCGGCAACAGCCGCTCCCAGAGCCGCCGCGATATACGGGAGAATGTTCACCTTTTCGGGCTGTGTGGGAACGATTATCTCGGAGTCTCCCGAGCTGTCGGCTGAAGTCTGTCCCGAAGAGCTTTCCGAGGAAGCCGAGCTTTCGGAGGACTCCTCCGAGCTTTCCTCCTCGGAGCTTTCGTCTTCGGAAGATGAGCTCGACGAGGAGGGCGTGTCCTCAACGCCGCCGTTCGCGCTCTGAGTCGAGCTTGTCGGGTCGAAGGTTACCCACCCTAAGCCGCTTATATACACCTCGCACCAGGCGTGAAGATTTTTAGAGCGTAAAATCGTCGGAGAACCGCCGTTCGGCTTTACAACAAACCCCGTGCAGTATCTCGCGGGAATTCCCATATGCCGCATAAGCAGCGTCATAGACGACGCGTAAAGCGCGCAATGACCGCTTTTCGTCCTCGTAAGGAAATCCTCGACGGCTCTGCTGTCATCGTTCGGCGCGTCGACGGAATAGGTGTACTCATCGTGCAGAAAATCCGCGACTGCCGCCGCCGTGAGATAATCCCGCTCGGTTTTTGTATCGGCGGACAGATTTTGAAAATTATGCTCCTGAAGAAACTGCTCGAGCGTTTCGTTAAGCTGTTTATCATCGGGGAGCTTTAAATAAGTGTTTTCAACGTAGCTTTCGTAATAGATGTAAATGCTTTCCCTGTCGGACAGCATTTTATCCACCGCAGACGGAATATCCCAGTCCGCGACAATCTGCGCGGCGTTTTTCATACATTTTTTGCTTTGCTCGCCCTGCTCGTCAAGGTAAGTATAAAGCGGCACAAGAGCCGTGCACCGAACCACGTTCATGCGCTCGTAGGACGGGTCTACGCGCGCGGCGTAATCCCCGTATATGTTGAACATCTCGTTTTCGTAAAAGCCGAAATCCGACGTGTACGCGGGCAAAAACAGCACATCCGTTTCACACAGATAATCTATCGTTATATCGCACGAGGACACTATCGGCGGCATTTCGTGGTAACGGTTCTTAAAGCTTTGCAGAATAATCGTCTCGACGGGTCGGTATATTTCCGGAAGCTTGCCGTCCCAGTGGATGAGCTTGGAATTCACGGGTGACGACCACGTCCGCCCGAGAAAATCTATCCCGATGTCCCCGCGCAGATACACCACCGCCTCGCCGTTGTTGGTCACGCGCATTATCTCCTGATTTCCGCGTTCGGGGGAGATAATCGACAGCCCGCTGTCGGTTTTTACGGTATCTTCGGAAGTGGTGAAAAACTCCGAAGCGGGACCGCTTTCAAACGGGGAGACAAAATGCGAGCCTACCTCGTTTTTGAAAAATTCGGCGATTTTTGTATAATCAAAGCCCTCGGAGCTGCTTAAAATCACCGACGACAGCACCCCTGCCGCGAGGAAAAGAGCCGCCGCGCTTACTGCCGAGGCAAAATATTTCGAGTAATAAACCGCGTTCATATGAGCGCGTTTTCCTAACGACGAACGATTGAGGTTTCGGACGTAATTTCGCTCGCTTTTCATTGCCGCAAGGCGATATGAGCCGTCCGCTCCCGATTTTACAGCCAGTCCGTCGCGGTGAACCAGCGACAGCGAAAAAGCTCCCATATAAAGCGCGACAGTCGGGATTATCCACAAATTGAACGTGAATTTCTCCGACAACAAAACCGGCGACCACAAAGCGACAAACAGCACAAAGGACGGCAAAATCCGAGGCTTCGTGAAAAAGCACGCCGCCGTTATCATCGAGAAAACCGCAATGAATATCACCGTCCCGAACATCAGCCCGTCAAGATAAGGCACAAGATCGGGGGCAAGCTGTTTTTCGGTGTGAACAAGAAACAATTTGCCGTCGATAAATCTGCCGTCCGCCGCAAGCCACAGCGCGTCGTGAAAATAGGAGAATTTCTCCCAGAATTCCTCGCGGTTGACGAAAATAAGAAAAGCCGAAATTCCGACAGCGGCGGGAATGAAAACGCGTTTTTTCACAAATGAGAAGATAAGCGAGAATAACGCGCAAAAGGCGACGCAAAACGCCGCCGCGAGAACCCTGTTTACGGGGAAACGATATTCCCCGATAAGAAAAATAACCGCGCACACCGTCACCCCGCAGCACAACGCCGCCCGCTTTAACGCAAGCGGCAATGCCCCGGGTTTTTTCGTGTAATAGCGGTCGTACACCAACACCACATCGGAAATTTTTTTCGCCGCGGCGTCGGTTTGTTTGGTAGAATTTGCCATATTAACTTAATTCCTGTAATTTTATGAATTTTTTAGGTGAAAATGTGAATTCCGTGTTTTTTGAGAGAATCATTAACATAAGCATAGCGCATATTCTCCCACTGCGCGTAGTCCTTGAATTTATCAAGCATTACCCCGCCGCAGACGCGCTGGATTATCACCGTATGCAGCAGCGCGGAATCGTTCCACACGCAGGTAAGCCCGCTGTGAACAGCCCTAAGCCCCGCAATATCGCCCTGCTTTACGCCCTTCGGGCAGATTACGCGGATAAGCGGCGTGTCGTCCTCGGTGGGCGTTGCAACGGAAATTCTCTCCGAGCAGACTTCCAGAGCCCTTGCAACCGTTTTTTCAATGCCGAACGTCTCGCAAAATTCATCGAAATTCTGCGACAGAAACTTATCAAGACAAGCCTTTGTAATCCCAAGAGCCTCCCGCGCAAAATACGTCGGATCGTCGCTTGCAGAAAGTAAGCTGCTGCGCTTGAACGCAAGCATAAGGGTGGTTTCGGGAATTCCGTCCGCAATTTCCGCGAGCTTTTCGAGAATTTCTTTATCCGACACATCGAACGCGTCGGACACAAAGCCGTTTTCGGCGGAAAGCTCATCGGGAAGCGAATGGAAGTAATCGATAACCGCGCTGAACATTCCCGTAAGCTCGCCTAAATCGTTGTTGTAATAATCCTCAAACTTTGCCTTAAGCGACTCGTAAAACTCCAGCACTACCCCGCCCGTAAGCTTTCTTTTGCGTGCCTCGGCGTACTGCTTTATCCGGGCAATGTAATGCTCCGGAGACTTCGCCCCGAACAGCCCGAACGGACCTTTAAGATAGCGGTACTCGGACACTAACTGTTTTTCCTCGCGGTTTACCGCGCTGTCGGCGTCGTCAAGCTCGTTTTTCATCTTAGCGATAGCGTTTTTCAGCTCGTTCATACACTTGCGGACAATTTCCGCCGCGTAATACGGACCCTTTTCATTATCCGAACGAGCCTGCTCGCACATGGCGTACACATTGCCGAAAGCCTCGTCAAGATAGAGCTTCGCGCCCTCCTTGCAAAGCGCAGCAATTTTATCCGTCTGCTCGTCTACATAATTCTTTGACGGCTCATATCCGCTTTTCAGGGCTTTCAGCGAGAAAATCGGGTTTTTGGCTTCATCATACTCAAAGGTCGGAAGCTCCCCCGCCTTAAGAGCCAAAAACATCTCATCGGGAGTGACCTTGCTTCCGATAATGCCGAGCTCCATCTCGCCGACGGAGTTTTTCATAAGCCGGGCGTTTAAGTTCACCAAAATCTTCAGCGTGAGGTAGCTGGTAATTTTCCCCAAAGGAATTTCCTCGCCCGCTAACCCCGACGCGATATAGCGGAAATTGTGCTTGTCGCTTTTAACAAGCATATTGTGCGACAGCAGCCGCTCTGCGTCGTCATCGGTTTTGAACACCACCGTGCAGCCCGACATTATCTTAAGCGCGAGGTTTTCAATCGTCTTTTCAACGCTCTCTTCAGCGGCGTTTATCGTGCAGGACGAAAACGGCGGCGTGTCGCTTTTAAAGGTGTACTGCGAGGTAAACATCTGAGAATACTCGCGCTTCTGGCACTGGAATTTATCAAGCTCGGACTTCGTAACCGCCGTGTTTGCGTAAAAAGCCGCAAGATCCCTTCCGTCAAGTCCGCGAAGCAGCGCGGTATCCCCCGCGAGCATATACGCGTTTACCGTCACGGCATAGTCCGCCGTGCCGAAAAGAGCCTTCGCGATAAACGCGAGATCTATAAACATTCCGCCAAAAAACGCGTCGCCGAGATTTCCCGTGAAAACAATCTCAAGAGGGGCTTTTTTCCCCGCAAAATCGTTTATGGCGTTCCCGAAGGTCTTCATTATCTCGGGGAACAGATGAAATACTGCGGCGCGGGTACACTGCCGCTTTGTAAGCCCGTAGGCGGGCTTGTTGGGAGTGTAGTTGCGAAGACCCGCGTCAAAATGAGACCTCGCGCCCTCGGGGAGCGTTTCGGGATCGTTTAAATACGGGTAAATAGCCTCGTCGGGGTCAACCCGAAGCTTCTCGTCCTCCGAGAGCCTTGACCCGCGGAACTCTGCGTTATCAAGCAATTCAGGCAGACCTATCCCTAAAAATCTGACCCTCGAGCTGTCGGTTTTATAACGATTTTCGGCGATATCCTTACATTTTACAAGGCACCCGACCCCGTCGTCGCCGATGCCTATTATAAACAATCTGCGGCTGCCGAAACTCGCTTTTACGCCGCTGTAAAGCTTCATAATGCGATCCGGCGCAAACCAGCCCACCCTGCCGGCAATATCCACAAAAAAGCACTCCTTCCGAAAATATTCCTACTTCTCCATTTTAGTAATATTATACAACTTTTTTTATAGTTTGTCAAGTATAATTTGTTGAATTTTTTACGTTTGCGGCGGAATATTGCCGACGCTTGACAAGAGGACAAAAATATAGTATAATAGAGATATATATTACCGGAAAGGGGGAACTGCTTTGAAAAAGCTGAAAATCGCGGCAATAATAACGGCGGCGGCTATGCTTTGCGGGTGCAGCACGGGCGTAAACAGCTCGGACAGCTCGGATATCTCGTCGGATATTACAAGCGAAATTTCGTCGATACAGTTTGAAACAAGCTCGGGTTCTCCCGTTCCGGATACTCCGTACCTCGAATACCTCGGCTGTCTTGATATAAACAGCCTTGAGGGGACGAAAATGTATGTTGCGGACTACGGCGCAAACGCCTCGGGTGCGGTGATAACGCGCGAATACGTAAGCCCGCGAAACCTCGCCCTGCGGCTGTCTGAGCGGATTTCCGCCGACCTTTCGCCCGATATTTGCGATAAGGTCGACCAGAGCTTTCCTTATCTGATGTCGAGAAACAACTACGAGGATCTTACGCCGTATATTGACGTTTCCGCTCCGCAGTGGGACAATTATTCCGGTTATATCGAGCGTTTTTCGCTTAACGGCGCGCATTATTTCTACCCGACAAAGGTGACGGTGTCGCCGAGAGTGCTGGTTTACAACAGGACAAGGCTTGCGGATATGGGGCTGCCCGACCCCGCCGCGCTTTATAAAGAGGGCGGCTGGAACCGCTCTGCGCTTGAAAACATACTGCTGTATACGGGCGGCGTCGGCGGCGGCGCGGTGCTTGAAGGCTTCCTTGCGGCGGCGGGAGTGCCGGTGGTGTCCGCGGGAG
>CANRIQ010000082.1 GCA_947630655.1 uncultured Clostridia bacterium
CGCGGCGTTTTTTGGTGAGCCCGCTTTGGCAGAATTTGCAAGCCATATTGCAGCCCACCTGCGTTGAAACGCACACGCAGTTTCCGAAACGCTGGCGCATAAGCACCGTTTCGACAAATTCCCCGTCCGAAAGCCTTAGTAAAAGCTTTGCCGCGGAATTATCCCCTTGCGATAACGACCTTTCAACGGTTTTAAGGCTCTCAAACGAAAAATCCTCACGAAGGCGCAGAGTTACCCGCTCGGAAAACCCAAGCTCCCCGAAATCGGTAATTCCCTTTTTGTAAACCGCGTCGAAAATTATAGACGCTTTCGCGGGATTTTCGCCGATTTTCGCGAAATATTCCGAAAGCTCCCCGCGCGTCAGTCCGTAAATATTCATAAGCTTCCCTTGTCTTCGGTTTCAACCGCCGCTTTTGACCGCTCGTCCGTGCGTATCAGCTCCCCGATTTCGGGAGCCTTGATATACCCCGAATACGGGTTTTTCACGCTGATTATCGGCGTTGTAACAACGGCTTCAACATCGGATTTTTCAAACGCCAGATCCGCCTCGTGCATCTCGCAGTTTACAAGCTTCAGTCCCCTGCACCAGCAAAGCGGCTGCGTTCCTATTATCTTGCAGTTCTCGAAGGTGACGTTTTCGCAGTACCACGCGAGATATTCGCCCTTCACCGTGCAGTTTTTTACATTGACGTTTTTCGCGTGCCAGAAAGCGTCCTTTGTGTCAAATTCGCAGCCTTCAAAAACCGAATTTTCAATATACTGAAACGAGTATTTTCCTGAAAATTTAACGTTCCCAAAAACCAGATTTTTAGACCTCATCATAAAATACTCGCTTTCGGCGGTGCAGTCCTGCATCCGAACGCCGTCCACCGACCAACCGAATTCGGGCGAAATTATATCGCAGCGCGAAATTTCAACGTCAGCACATTCGCGCAGAGCTTTTATCCCGTGAATTTTGCTGTCGGAAATAGTTATCCCCCGCGAATACCAGAGTGCCGCGCGGCAGTTTTCCGTCATCTCGCTGCTTTTGACCTGCAAGCTATCGCAGTGCCACAGCGGGTATCTTAAGTTAAAATAACAATTCTCGGCAAGGACGTTTTTGCACTCCTTGAACGCGCTCTCGCCGTCGGCTTTGCCGTCAATGCGGACATTCACTGCGTGAATATCCTGTTCGCCGTAAAGGGCGCGCTCCTCGTCAAAGGTCTTGTTTTCAATGAGCTTCAAGCAATATCATTCCTTATTTTAAGATGAATAATCGTCGCCCGTGTAAATACCGGTAACCGAGATCGTAAGAAATCTGAAGTCGTTCATAAGATCCAGCTCCTCGCCCGCGAATTTTCCCATAATGCGGACTGTCGGGCGCAAAACATTCGAGCTGTGCGCGATAACCACGCCGTGCCTGCCGTCCGACAACTGAACCATTGTTCCCACGGGATACGGATTGAACGCGCGCAAAAACGCCTGCGCTACTTCCAAATCGAAGTGCGTGCCGCTGCCGCCGAGAATATACTCCTCCGTCTCGGCAACCGACCACGGAACGCGGTACGGGCGGTTTGAGGTAAGCGCGTCAAACACGTCGCACACCGTAAGCACCCTCGCGATAAGCGGGATTTTATCGCCCGCAATGCCGGTAGGATACCCCGAACCGTCGTATTTTTCCTGATGATACAAAACACCCGCCAGAACATTCGGGCTGTAATTTCCGCCCGCTTTTAAGATGTTGTAGCCGATAAGCGGGTGACGCTTTATTTCCTCAAATTCCTCGTTGGTGAGTTTGCCGGGCTTTATTATAATATCATGGTCAATGTTGGACTTTCCGATATCGTGCAAAAGTCCCGCCACGACAACCTCCTTTGTCTTGTCGGGAGTCATTGAAAGCTCCCCGCAGACGCTTGCCGAAAGCATTGATACTCTCAGGCAGTGCTTGTAGGTGTAATCGTCGTAGTTTTGCAGAGCGATCATCTGATTTCCGAGAAAAGAGGAGTCGTTTGCAATATCGTTTATAATATCGTCCGCAATTCCGTCAACCTTTTTAACGGCGGTCTGGGAAAGCTCCTTAATTTCCTCGTTGCAGTCGAAAATTTCATCAAGGTCGCGCAAAGCCTTCCCGATGCGCTCGTTGCGCTCGCGGTCGCGCTGTTCGCGGAGAGCCTTTTGCGCGTAAGAGCCATTTACTTTTGCGGCGTCCTCAATTCCTCCCCCGACAATATGAACGGTCTTAATGCCCTTTTCCTTGAGCATATCGATCATTCCCGAGGATAAAAACGTTCCCTTCTGAAGCAGGGTCTGGTATTCGTGCGCGGTCGTGGAGTCGACGTTGTCCGCAAGCTGCATACCTTCGCGCAGCTTATTTACAGGTACAATCAGCATAAAAAATCCTTTCGTCAGATAAGCGGGGGCGTGTAAACTCCTTTTTCGCGGTATTCCCACAGGGTTTCCCGAGCCTTTTCAACATCGCTTTCATAGGTTATCCCGAACCATCGCCCGTCGGTCGGAACGTCCCTCACCTTAAACCCGTGCGACGTTATCTCTTTTCCGACAGCGTCTGCAATTGTAAGCTCCGCAGTAAGCTCGTCGGGCTGGAGATTGCCGAGAAAATCCACAAGTCTGCGCTCAAGCATCGGCATAAAATCCGCCCCGAAGCCCCACATGCTCATGGAGGTCACCGCGTTTTCGTCAAGAACCCGCTCGTAACCGTCGAATTTTCCGCGGATAACTCCGTCATTGCCGCGGGCAATCTGCTTTGTTTCCTCCACAGACGTCAAAAGCCCGAAGTCGCCCACGCGGCAGATACCGCGGTTTACCGCGCCGTTCGCGGAGAGCGTGTTCAGCAGCTTGAAATCCACCGAGCATGCGTCGGCGGTAAAATTCTTCAGAAATCCTGCAAGCTGCCCGAATGCCTCGGCACTGTAAAAATCATCGGAATTTATCACCGCAAACGGGCCATCGATAACGTCCTTGCAGCACCACAACGCCTGCGCCGTGCCCCACGGCTTTGTGCGCGACGGAAAATCGTTTTTCCTGCACGGAAGGACGTCGGGCGACTGAAAAACGTATTTCGTTTCTGCGCGGCGTTCAACGCGGCTTCCGACGGTGCTTCTGAAAATCTCCTCAATATCCCTGCGGATTATAAAAACCACCCGTTCAAAACCCGCCGAAAGCGCGTCGTGAATGGAATAGTCGATAAGTATCTCGCCGTCGGGACCCAACGGCTCGAGCTGTTTGAGCCTGCCGCCGAAACGCGCCCCGATGCCTGCCGCGAGAACCACCAAAGTAAGCTTTGCCATAATATTCCTCCGAAATGTCAGACCGTGATTTTGTATTAAATGTTGTCAGTATTTTAGAATTACTTCAGCCCGTTTATGGATTCGAGTATTTTCGCCATTTTTTCCTGCGCTTTTGAAAGCTTCACACGCTCGTTTTCAATCTGCTGTGCGGGAGCTTTTGACAAAAAGCCCTGATTATTAAGCTTCCCGGACAGGAAATCAATATCCTTCTGTACGGCAGCGCGTTCCTTTTCAAGGCGCGCAAGCTCCTTTTCCTTGTCAACAAGCTCCCCTAGCGGCATAAACACTCTTGCCGCGTCGGTAACGACAGTCACCATGCCCTCCGCCGAAGCGTGATTTTCAACGCTGAATTCTCCCGCGCCCGCAAGCTTCTCGAAAAACGCCCGCGCGCTCTTGAAAAGCTCGGTAAAAGCGGTTTCGACAATCATCGTGACCTTCTTTGACGGCGGCACGTTCATTTCGTTGCGCTGAACCCTCACGGCTCTTATCGCGCCGACGATTTTTGAAAATTCCTCCGCTTCCTTCGGGAAGCTTAATTTTTCGTCAAATTCATCCCATTTTGCGGTCATAATGCTCTCACATTCCGTACCCGGGATAGACTGCCAGATTTCTTCGGTGATAAACGGCATAAACGGATGCAAAAGCTTCAAAATCCCGCGGATTACGAACACCAGCACCTTCTGCGCCGCAAGCGCGCTCTCGCCGCCCTCGGCAATGCGGGGCTTTGTAAGCTCGATATACCAGTCGCAGAAAATGTCCCAGATGAAGTCGTAGAGGTTCTGCACCGCAACTCCGAGCTCATATGCCTCAAGATTTACCGTGACGTTGCGAACCAGATCGTTGTACAGCGACAACACCCATTTGTCCTCGATATTCAGCTTTTCGGGGAGCGTTTTCGCCTGCTCCTCAAAGTCCTCGGGCAGGTTCATTAAAATATACCGCGAGGCATTCCAGAGCTTATTTGCGAAGTTTCTGGAATTTGTGACCTTAGTCTCCGTCCAGCGCATATCGTTTCCGGGAGCGTTCCCCGTGACAAGCGTAAGCCGCAGCGCGTCCGCGCCGTATTTATCGATTATTTCAAGCGGGTCAACGCCGTTTCCGAGAGATTTGGACATTTTCCTGCCCTGCTCGTCGCGCACAAGACCGTGAATTAAAACGTCCTTAAACGGCTTTTTGCCCGTGTGTTCAAGACCGCTGAAAATCATTCTCGATACCCAGAACGTGATTATATCGTACCCCGTAACCAGAGTGTCCGTCGGATAGAAATACTTGAAATCCTCCGTTTCGTCGGGCCAGCCGAGCGTCGAAAACGGCCAGAGTGCCGAAGAAAACCATGTATCCAGCGTGTCCTCGTCCTGAACCATCGGCGCGCCGCACTTCGGGCATTTTTCCATGCCGTCGAGGGTTATTACGGTGTGTTTGCAGTCCTTGTTCTGGCAATAAAAAGCGGGAATTCTGTGACCCCACCAGATCTGCCGCGAAATGCACCAGTCGCGGATATTTTCCATCCAGTAGAGATAACCGTTTTCAAAGCGTTTCGGAATAAACCTGAGTTCCCCGCTTTTAACAACGTCAACAGCGGGCTTTGCAAGCTCCTTCATCTTAACAAACCACTGTAACGACGCGGTAGGCTCGACTGTCGTCCCGCAACGCTGGCAGGTGCCGACATTGTGCTTGTGAGGCTCGACCTTAACCAGAAGACCCTGCGCCTCCAGATCGGCTACCATAGCCTTTCTTGCCTCGTATCTGTCCATTCCCGCGTATTTTCCGCCAACGCCGTCCATAATCGTCGCGTCGTCGTTCATCATATGAATAACGGGCAGATCGTGGCGTTTTCCGACTTCAAAGTCGTTGGGGTCGTGAGCGGGAGTGATTTTCACGCAGCCCGTCCCGAATTCCATATCGACATAGTCGTCCGCGATAACGGGAATTTCCCTGTCGGTAAGCGGAAGCTTCAGCATTTTCCCGACAATGCTTGTATAACGCTCGTCTTTGGGGTTTACGGCGACTGCCGAGTCGCCCAAAAGCGTTTCGGGACGTGTTGTCGCGATTTCAAGGCAGCCGCTGCCGTCCGCAAACGGGTAGTTTATATGCCAGAAAAACCCGTCCTGCTCCTCGTATTCCGTTTCAATATCGGAAATAGAGGTGCGGCAGTTCGGACACCAGTTGATTATGCGCTCTCCGCGGTAGATAAAGCCCTTGTTGTAAAGATCCATAAAGACCTTCTGAACGGCTTTTGAACAGCCCTCGTCCATTGTAAAGCGGTCGCGGCTCCAGTCGCAGGAGGTGCCCATTTTGCGCTGTTGTTTTTTAATAGTGCCGCCGTACTTGTCGTTCCACTCCCATGCGCGCTTCATAAAGCCCTCGCGCCCGAGGTCGTATTTTGTGATCCCCTCTTCTTTCATGGTGGAAACAATCTTCGCTTCGGTCGCCAGCGCGGCGTGATCCGTTCCCGGAAGCCACAGCGCGGAATACCCCTGCATTCTCTTAAAACGGATAAGAATATCCTGAAGCGTGCAGTCAAGCGCGTGTCCCATATGAAGCTGACCCGTGATATTGGGCGGCGGCATAACTATGGTATACGGCTTTTTCTCAGGGTCGATTTCCGCGCGGAAAAAACCGCTCTCCTCCCAGTATTTATAGATCCTGTCCTCAAAATCCTTCGGAGAATAGGTCTTGTCAAGTTCCCTTCTCATAGCTTTTGTTCCTTTCAAAGTCTTTTATTTTTTACAAACTCCTCGTTCGGAGCAGCATAAAGCGTTTTTATCCCCACAACGCCCCGTTTAACAGATTTCCGTCGGCGTCTATATCTATCATAAACCCGTGATCGGTAAACAAGCCGTCAAGATCCATTTCGGCGGAGATTGTCCCGTCGTCCTCAACGCAGAGAAAGTTTATCGAAATGTGCTTTTTAAACTCCTCGGGAGGCATCGGCTCGGGGATTTCATCGCTGTCGTCGTCAAACCCCGCGCTCCATATTTCAATATCCGCGGCAGGGGCGTTTTTCCTGACAAAACAGTCAAGAGTATAGTCAACAAGCCGATTTTCAAGCTCTGCGGAATTATCAACCGCCCACCGAAGCCGCACAAAACCGCACTCGGCGTTTGGATCGCTGTTGCAGCGCACCGTGACCTCTACCGTGCTTTCCGCGCCGTGCCACACGGCGAAGCCCTCGTAATAACGGTGAATATGTGGCTGCTTTTTGCCGTCTTTATAAATCACAGACTTCGTTTCGACCAACTTGAACCGTCCAAGTTCGTTTTCCACATAGACGGGCTCCTTCTTTTTCCCAAACCCAAACACGTCTAGCCCTTTCCGCGCAGTTTTTCAATAACGCTCTCATCGGGCGTAACGTAAACCGTCCTGTTGTTGGTAAAAATAACCATTCCCGGCTTCGCGCCCGCGGGCTTTTTGACGAATTTCACCGCCGTGTAATCCACCGGCACGCCCGAGCTTGTGCGCCCCTTTGAATGATAAGCCGCAATATTCGCCGCCTCGAAAATCGTGCTTTCGGGAACCTCTCCCGAGCTGTTTCTGACTATAACGTGCGAACCCGGAATATCCTTTACATGAAGCCAGATATCCGCAGCCCTTGCCGTCTTAAAGGTCAACAGATCGTTTTGCCGGTTGTTTCGCCCGACAAGTATCTCGTACCCGTCCGACGACAGATATTTTATCGGCTCGGACAGCTTTTGCCCGCGGGATTTCTCCCCGCGCGGGGTTTTGATATACCCCTGCTCAGACAGCTCCCGCTTTATCTCGGACAACTCGCCGTCCGTTTCGGCGCGCATCGCGCAGTCGATAACGCTGTCGAGGTAAGAAAGCTCCTTTTCTCCGCCTGCGATAAGCTCCTTCAGCTTTTTTTCGGCGTTGTCAAGCTTTTTATACTCGGAATAGTATTTCTGAGCGTTCTGCTGGGGAGTAAGCCGCACATCAAGCGAAATCTCGCGTTCCTCCCCCGTGTAAAAATCCTCTGCAACGCACTTATTCATGCCCTTTTCGAGCCTGTAAATATTCGCGTTTATGAGATCCCCGCAAATCTTAAGCTGTTCGCGCTCGGCGCATTGCGCAAGCTCCTTTCGCCGAAGCTCGGCTTTCCTTGCGGTGCGCTCGTACACCGTGTTAAGCGTTTTCAAAAGCTCTTTGGAACGCTGCCTTCGGCGTTCGCTTTCGCCGTCAGCCGAAAAATACGCGTCCAAAAGCTCGTTTGCCGAACCGAAGATTGTTTTTTTCATAGACTCTCCGTACTGGCAAATCGGCACAAAGCAAAAATCCCTTTTTTTGCCTGTTTCATCTGTAAAATAAGCGAATTCCCCGCCACCCTCCGCAGAGCAGACAACGCTTTTCGCCTTTTCGAGGAATTTCCCCACCCTTGCAAGCTGTTCCTCCGAAAGCGTATTGCACACCGCGTCGGTGTCGTTCGCGGCATAAAACGCGCATTCTCTTGCGAAAATCGGTGAAATCCCCTCCAGCACCTCGGGCAGAGCCTTTGAAAGCCTCGCGCTCTCCAAATTCTCTCCGCGCAGCCTGTCTATGACCTCCCGCGCCGAACATTCCAGAAAATTCAGCCTGTCGGGACGCGCAGGCGGCTCGTAAACGCAGTTCGGAAGAATTCTTCTTTGCGGGTCGGAAATGTGCTTCGCGCTGTCAAGAACGCGCTCTCCCCTCAGGAGTATGATATTCGCGCTGCGCCCCATAATTTCCGCCGCAAGCGTATTTTGCACCGTATCGCCGATTTCGTTTACGCACTCGAAATCGAAATACAATATTCTCTCAAGTCCGTCCTGCCGCACAGCAACAAGCTTCCCGCCGCTTAAATGCTTTCTTAGCAGCATACAGAACATCGGCGGCTGTTTTGGGTTTTCGTACTCCGCCGAGGTCAGGTTGACGCGCGCCGCCGAGCTGTTCGCCGAAAAAAGGAGCTTTCGGGCACCCCTTTCCCCGTAAAGCTGCCGCAATGTCAGCACTATCTCCTCGCGCGAGGGCTGGTAGATTTTTTCAACCCGCGCTCCGACAAGCGCGGACAGCTCCTCCCTTATGCGGTGTAAAAGCGCGCCGTCAAGCGACATACGGCTCACCCTCTCTAACGTCTGAAAATTTAAAGGTATTCCGCGGGGTCAACCTCGTTTTCCGCGGCAAACACGGGAACGTGCGAAAAACGCTCTGTTATCAGCTTTGCAAGCCTGCAAAGTGCCGCAATGCGCAATTAAAGGTACTCCCCGCGGTGTTTTGCAGCCCCGCAGCCTGCGCGATTTTAGAGGTATTCCGCAGGATCAACCTCGTTTTCCGCAGCAAACACGGGAACATGCGAAAATCGCTCTGTTATCAGCTTTGCAAGCCTGCAAAGTGCCGCAATGCGCAATTAAAGGTACTCCCCGCGGTGTTTTGCAGC
>CANRIQ010000083.1 GCA_947630655.1 uncultured Clostridia bacterium
CCGAAAGCGCGGGCAAGGCGATTGAAATGCTCCATAAAAAGCAGTACGACCTTATTTTTATGGATCATATGATGCCCGAGGTTGACGGCGTCGAGGCGACGCACATAATCCGCCGCCTTATGCACAATTATGACCATGTTCCGATAATCGCCCTTACCGCGAACGCGATAAGCGGCACGCGGGATATGTTTATCCGCGAGGGCATGAACGATTTTGTTCCGAAGCCTATTGAAATCACGGAAATCACTGCGAAGCTGAAAATGTGGCTGCCGCCCGAGAAGATAATTCCGTCGCTCGGCAAGGGCTTCGAGAAAAAGGATCAGTCGCTCCCCGAGATAGAGGGGCTGAACGTCGCGGAGGCAATGAAGCTCCTCGGCAGCGAGAAGCTTTTTATGTCCGTTTTAAAGGAATATTATCTTACAATCGACAAAAAATCGCAGACCATTGAAAAGCATTTCACCGAAAACAAAATCCGCGATTACACGATAGAGGTTCACGCTCTTAAAAGCAGCTCCCGCCAGATAGGCGCGGACAGCCTGTCGCAGCTTGCGGCGGAGCTTGAAAAGGCGGGGAACGACGGCAATATCGAGTTTATCGAACAAAACACGCAGCCGCTGCTCGAACAATATCGAAAATACAAGGAAATTCTGTCTCCGATTTTCGGCGAAATTGAAGCCGAGCCCGAAAAGCGCGCCGCGACGGAAGAGGAGATACGTTCCTTGCTCGGCGACCTTCGGGAAGCTCTTGACAATTTCGATACGCTTCAAATCGATGATGTTATCGAGAAAATGTCCGCATTTGAGTATCCCGACAAGCAGTCGGAGCTTTTCGAGCAGCTTAAAGCCGCCGCCGAGAACACCGATATTGATATTTGTTCAAAAACAGCGGAGGTATGGCTCGGCAGCCTAGTATAACAAACACAGACCCCTTTTAATAAAAGGGGTCTTTTTTTCGGAAAATTTCGCTGATTATAAATATCTATTGACTTTTAAAGATATTTATGGTAAAATAAATTATAGGTATGTGCATTATTTCTTAAGGTTCAGCACTTTACACAGATATGAAAAATATTAAAAAGGGTTTCCGCGGTGAACGGAGGTGTGGGATTGAATTACTGGATTCTTGTGATTGACGATGACCCCGCTAATCTTAAAATGGCAAATAATATCCTGAGTACCGAGGGAATGCGCGTAAGCTGCGTTAAATCGGGAGAAGCAGGAGTTAAATTTTTACAGGAAAATATCCCCGATTTGATTTTGCTTGATATACATATGCCCGTTATGGACGGGTTTGAAACGCTTGCCGCGATACATAAAAACGCCGAGGCGTCGGTAGTCCCGGTGATTTTCCTTACCGCCGATGACGACAGCGATACCGAAACCCGCGGTCTTAAGGCGGGGGCAACGGATTTTATCAAAAAGCCGTTCAATCCCGAGGTTTTGCTGCTGAGAATTAAGCACACGATTGAGCTTCGGCGGCTTCAGGCGGATCTGGCTTCCGAGGTCGAGCAGAAGACCTACGAGCTTATCGCCCAGAATACCAAGCTTGAAAAGATTTCGATGCAGATTTGTATGGCTCTTTCGGGAGCGATTGACGCAAAGGATAAGTATACAAACGGTCATTCGGCGAGGGTCGCGGATTATTCGAGAATGATTGCGGCGCGGGCAGGCTTTTCCAAGGAGGAGCAGGACAATATCTATATGATAGGTCTGCTTCACGACGTCGGAAAAATCGGAATTCCCGACGCTATTATCAACAAGCCCGGAAAGCTTGATCCCGATGAAATGGCTGTTATAATGAATCACCCGATAATGGGGGAGAACATCTTAAAGCTTATCGAGGAATTTCCGCTGCTTGTGACGGGGGCGAGATACCACCACGAGCGGTACGACGGAAAGGGCTATCCCGACGGGCTTTCGGGGGAGAATATCCCGATAGAGGCGAGAATTATCGCTGTTGCTGACGCATACGACGCTATGACCTCGCGCAGAAGCTATCGTGATGTTCTGCCGCAGGAGGTGGTTCGCGGCGAGGTCGAAAAGGGTCGCGGCGCGCAGTTTGACCCTGTTTTTGCGGATATAATGCTTGCGATGATGGACGAGGACAAGGATTATCATATGAGAGAAAAGTAGGAGACGCTTATGAACAGAAGAGATAAAACGCGGTCGGCGGGGAAAATCGTTCCGATAGGGCTTACTCTGCTGGCGGCGGCTCTCGCGGCGGAGATATTCTTAAACGGCTGGGACAAGGGAACGCTTGTGAGAATAGGCGTCGAGCTTGTCGTGTGCTGGATTATGCAGCTTTCAAAGAAGGTCCCCGAAAAATGGATGCGGTGGGTGTATTTTGCCGCAGCTATGGACGGGTTTGTCTTTTTCGGGACGCACGCAGGCTCTGTTTTTATCATTTCTCCGCTTGTCATAGGGATAAATCTGCTGTTTTTCGCGGCGGAGATGTATAACGTCATCATCTTCTGCTCGCTTTTTTATTTCGGAGTGTTGGCGTATGATGTGGTTTCGGTTTTCATGTCGGGCGGAAGCTTTTCCGCCGAGGAAATCGCAAGGCTTATTTTCTGCGTGGCATTTGTTGTAATTTCGGGCTTAATTCTCAAGAAAACGGTTGAACGCCGCGAAAACCGAGCCGCCGAGATCGACGAGCTTATCGCTCACCTTCGCGAGGAAAACCGCCGCACCGAGGATTTTCTTGCAAACGTTTCGCACGAGCTTCGCACGCCGATAAATGCGGTGACGGGGCTTACGGCTGTTATGCTTAAAAACGAGACCGACAGCGAAAAGCGCGAGGATCTTATGTCGGTTCAGAGGGCGGGTTATCGGCTTTTCGGGCAGATAGAGGATATCCTCGATTATACCGAAATTGACACGGGAAAAATCGTCATAAGCGACGAATCCTATATGATTTCGTCGATAATCAACGATATTATCACCGAAAATAAAATGCTCGGCACGAAAGACCACATCGAGCTTATTTTCGATGTCGACGCGAAAATTCCCGCGCGGCTTTTCGGCGACGGCAGGAAGATCAAGAAAATAATCAAGCATCTTTGCGCGAACGCCGTGAAATTCACCGACGAGGGCGGCGTTTACATACGTCTTTACGCTCTTAAGAAAACCTACGGCATAAATCTCTGCATTCAGGTTAAGGACACGGGCATAGGCATGGACGCGCAGAGCCTTTCCAAAATCACCGAGCGTTTTTACCAGTCAAGCCGCGGGATAAACCGCCGCGCGGGGGGTCTCGGTCTGGGGCTTCCGATTGTGTACGGCATGGTAAAGCAAATGGAGGGCTTTGTCCACGTTGAAAGCGAGGAAGGCAAGGGCACTTCCGTTACGGTAAGTATTCCGCAGAAAATTGCCGATCCCGCTCCCGGAATGCAGGTTCACAACCCGTCAGAGCTGTGCCTCGGGTGCTATTTGTTCGCGGATAAGTACAAAGACCCGCGCGTCCGCGTTTTCTATGATGAAATGATAACTCATATTTCCCGCGGTCTGGACGTCACCACCCGCAGAGTTTTCAATAAAGACGAGCTTGAAACCCTGGTTTCAAGATACCGTCTCACGCACCTGTTTCTTGCGAAGGAGGAGTACGAGCAGGACGCGGATTATATCGAAAGCCTTGCACAGGACATCATTGTAGCCGTTGTGGCGGACGACGGCTATGTTCCAAAACAGAACAGCCGCGTCAGAACGGTCAGAAAGCCGTTTTACTGCTTCCCCGTGGTGAATATTCTCAATTCCTCCAAAGAGGACTCCGCAGAGCACGGAAAGCGTATGATTTGCCCCGGAGTTAAGGCTCTGGTGGTGGACGACGAGCCCATGAACCGCATGGTTGCCGAGGGCATTTTAAAGGATTATCAGCTTGTGGTAAAGTCCGTCGGAAGCGGCGCGGAGGCGGTTTCCATCTGCGAAAATGAGAGCTTTGACGTCATTTTCCTCGATCATATGATGCCCGGAATGGACGGCGTTGAAACGCTTAAAATGCTTAGAAAATCCGAGTCCGAGACGTCGGAGATGTTTACGGCGGTGGCATTTACGGCGAACGCGGTAAGCGGGGCTAGGGAGATGTTTTTGCGAGAGGGGTTTGATGATTTTCTGTCGAAACCCGTTGAAACAGTGGAGCTTGAGCGCGTTTTAAAGAAGGTTTTGCCAAGCTCGAAAATCCGTTTTGTAGACGAAGCGGAAATCATTCCCGAACAAAAGCCCGCGGCTGTTCCCGAAACGCCCGCAGAGCAGGATCCCGTTTCGCTTCTTGAAAGCGCGGGGATAAACGTTCACGCGGGGCTTACATATTGCCGTATGGATAAGGATTTCTATTTCCAGATTTTGACAAAATTTGTTACCGACGCAAAACAAAAGTCCGATGAGCTTTCAAGGCTTCTTTCGGAGCAGGATATCGCGGGGTACAGAATTCAGGTTCACGCGCTGAAAAGCTCCTCGAAGATGATAGGCGCGGACGAACTTTCCGCGGCGGCAAAGGACCTTGAGGACGCGGCAAAGGATAACAACGCGGCGTATGTCGGCGAGCATCACGCGGCTTTAACCGAGCTTTTTAAAAAGACCGCCGAGGAGATAGGAGACGCTATCGGTATCGGAATTTCCGATGACGACGATGAAAACGAGGAGTTTTCGGGCAGTGAAATAGATGCTGATGAGCTTTTGCACGCTCTGTCCGAGCTTCAGGAGTGCTTCGGCACATACGAGGCGGATAAAGCCGAGAAGATAATAAACGACCTTAAAGGCTATTCGTTTGACGGCGAGCCGCTTAAAAAGACAGTCGAAAGCATCTGGCGTGATGTTGACGAATTTGAATATGACGCGGCGGCAGAAAAGACGCAGACGCTTATACAGCGCGTAAAGGGCGGTGATGCTCGTGAATAGGTTGATGAAAATAGTTGACAAGGTCGTGGGCGATTACACCCGCCCGCTTCAGGAGCGTCTTTTCAGGCTTATCACGGTAATCGGCTTCGTGGGGCTTGCGTCGGGCGTTATCGTGGGATTATTTTCGGGCGAAAGCAAGATAAATCTTATCGCGATGTCAATCGCCCTTTTGCTTCTCGGAATTTCGGTATTTATAACCTACCGCACAAGAAAAATACAGGTAGGCGCGGTAATCGTGTCCGCTCTGGCGTTGTTTGTGGTATTGCCGTTCAACTTCATCACGGCGGGAGGTATTTACGGCGGCGCGCCCGTCTGGTTTATAATGGGCTTTGTGCTGGCAACTATAGTTGTTCACGGGAAAGCGAAATATTTTCTGCTTGTCGGCGGGTATCTGGTGTTCCTCGGGTGCTATTATATCGCGTATTATCACCCCACATTGATAATCCAGCACACTCTCGGCATGGCGTATATCGATTCTCTTACAACCATGACTCTGGTGTCTGTTGTCGTGTGCGGAATGCTGATGTTTCAGAATGCAATTTACCGTTCTGAAAACCGCAAGACCGAAAAGCAGAAGGAGGAGATTGAAGAGCTTAACAAGGCTCAGAACAGGTTCTTTTCGAGCATGTCGCACGAGATAAGAACCCCCATAAACACGATTATCGGCTTAAACGAGATGATACTGCGCGAGGACGTTTCCGACGAGGTTGCGGACGACGCGAAAAATATCCGTTCGGCAAGTAAAATGCTGTTGTCGCTGATAAACGATATACTCGATATGTCGAAGATAGAGTCGGGCAAAATGGATATTGTACCCGTTATGTATGATGTCGGGGCAATGCTGTCGGATATTGTCAATATGATCTGGATACGCGCTAAGGACAAGGGTCTGGAGTTCAGCATAAACGTTGAGGACAACATTCCGGCACAGCTTTTCGGCGATGAGGTAAGAATAAAGCAGATTATCATCAATCTGCTTAACAACGCGGTAAAATACACGCCCGAGGGCTCGGTCACGCTGTCTATTCAGGTGTCGAAAAGGGTAGAAGATACGGTGTATGTGACATATTCCGTCGCTGACACGGGCATGGGCATAAAAAAGGAGAATATCTCCCACCTGTTCGGCGCGTTCAAGCGGGTTGACGAGGAGAAAAACCGCCATATCGAGGGCACGGGTCTGGGGCTTTCGATTGTAAAGCAGCTTGTAGAGCTTATGGGCGGCGAGGTCGGCGTCGACAGCGTTTATACCAAGGGTTCGACGTTTATGGCGACTATTCCGCAGAAGGTTGTCGGCACGGAGACGCTTGACGAGCTTGATTTTGAAACAAAGCACGCCTCGCACACCCGCGAGCGTTACCGCGCGCTGTTTGAAGCTCCGAAGGCGAATGTTCTGATTGTCGATGATAACGACGCAAATCTTATGGTGGCGTCAAAGCTGCTTTCGGACACTAAAGTCGGCATAGACACCGCCTTAAGCGGCGAAATCGCTCTTTCCAAGACCGAAAACAAGCGTTACGACGTTATTTTTATGGATCATCTGATGCCCGTTATGGACGGCATCGAGTGCTTCCACGCTATCCGTTCGCAGGCGGGCGGCTTAAACCACGAAACGCCTATTGTCGTGCTTACGGCAAACGCTGACGGCGAAAATCAGGCTCTCTATAAGCGCGAGGGCTTCGACGGCTATCTCACAAAGCCCGTAAGCGGGGCGCAGCTTGAGGCGGAGCTTTTGCGGCACCTGCCGAGGGAGCTTGTAACTTCCATAAGCTCGACGGATTTCGTAGATAATGTGGTAGGACCGGTTCTCGGACACGGGAAAAAGCGTCTTTTGATGATTACCACCGACAGCGTAAGCGATATTCCCGCGGCTTTAGCTAAGGAATACAACATCGCGGTGCTGCCGTACCACATTCTCACCGAGGGCGGAGAGTTCAAGGACGGCGAGGAGATTGAAACCGACGGCGTGCTTTCGTATCTTACGCAAAAGGACCGCCGTGCGCGTTCCGAAGAGCCCACCGTCGAGGAATATCAGCAGTTTTTTGCAGAGCAGCTTACAAAGGCGCAGCAGATTATCCACATTTCCATGGCGAGGAACGCCAGCCGCGGGTACGAAAAGGCTCTCGAGGCGTCGGGCTCGTTCGATAACGTGACGGTGGTGGATTCGGGGCATTTGTCAAGCGGCATGGGACTTATCGTGTTAAAGGCGGCAAAATGCGCCATGGACGGTATGGCGGCGCAGGCGTTGCTTAAGGAAATTGAACGTCTTAAATCCAAGACAAAAACAAGCTTTGTCGTGGGGAGTACGGAGTATCTCGCGCGTTCGGGCAGAATTCCCGATAAGGTGAACAAGGTCTGCGAGACGTTTATGCTGCACCCCGTGATAGTTCTCAAAAAGAGCAATATGAAGGTGGGTTCAATCCGCATGGGAACGCGCCGCACGGTGCATAAAAGGTACATCGCCTCCGCTCTGAAGGCGAAGGGCAAAATAGACAAGAGCCTGTTGTTTATCACCTACGCGGGCATGAATCCCGATGAGCTTGAAAAAATAGCCGCGCAGGTGCGCTCGAAAATCGCTTTTGACAGGGTGATTTATCAGAAGGCTTCGCCCGCGATTTCGATTAACTGCGGACCCGATTCGTTCGGTCTGTTGTTTATGGAGCAGTAGTTAAGGAGATTATTATGAACAAATTTTTTAAATATCTGCTGGGAATTACGGCGGGTGCGGTTCTGCTTTCGGGCTGCAACTCGAACACCCCCGCCGCAGTGCTTAAGGACGGGGAGTCCGACCTCGAATATGTCGGCAATAAAGGCACGTTCGTTATCGGGATAACGGATTTCGCGCCGATGGATTTCCCCGAAAACGACGGCTGGGAGGGCTTTGACGCAAGCCTTGCGAAAAAATTCGCGGAAGAGCTCGGAGTTACTCCCGAGTTTAAGGAAATAGACTGGAACAAGAAGACCGAGCTTCTCACCGACGGCACAATCGACTGCGTCTGGAACGGCATGACCTATACCGACGAACTTGCAGCGGAGATTACCTGCTCCGACGCGTACATATCAAACGCGCAGGTAATTGTTATGCACAAAGACGCGCTTTCGGGGTATTCCTCCGCAGATGAGTGCCAGCATCTTCTGTTTGCGGCGGAAACAGGCTCTACGGGAGAGGCTCTTTTGCAGGAGAAAAAATTCCGTTATACCGTCTATGATACTCAAAAGGACGCGCTTCAAAGCGTTCTTGACGGCAAGACCGACGCGGCGGTGATAGACATAATTATGGCGGGTTATTACACCGCAAAGGAAAGCGGTTTTGAGGATCTGGCGTTTGATTTCCCGCTGAACGATGAAAAAATCTGCGCGGGACTGCGTAAGGGTTCGGATATTGCTCCGAAGCTTAATGAATTTCTCAAAAACGCAGGCAGCGACGGCACGTTAAAAGAGCTTGCCGACGCATACGGCATAACCGAAGCGATACTTGAGTAAAGGGGAGAGCGTTATGAAAACAGTTCTGGCGGTCGACGACGACAACGTAAATCTTGCCACAACTCGCGAGGTTCTGAGCGGAACATATAAGGTAATTCTCGTGAAAAAGGGTCAGCAGGCGTTGTCCTACCTTGAAAACGGCGAATGCGATATAATTCTCCTTGATATAAATATGCCCGAAATGGACGGATTTGAGGTTATGCGCAGAATTCGTCTGATGGACAGATGCAAGGACATTCCCGTGATTTTTCTTACGGGCGACACCGATTCCGAGACCGAGGCGCGGTGCTTT
>CANRIQ010000084.1 GCA_947630655.1 uncultured Clostridia bacterium
AGCGTGTCGAATTCTTTATATGAGGACCCGACCTCGCGAAAAAGCTCCTGCATCCTTGCAAAAGCCTCCTCCCCGCAGCCCGGAGGCGGTATCGTCATCAGACCCCGAAGTCTGACGTGCTCAAGCGCGCGTAAACCCCCGCAAAACTCCCTTGCCTTTTCGGGCGTCACGCCGCCTTTTGTCTCCTCGCCGCCTATGTTTATCTCGGCGAGTATATCCATAACTATCCCGTGCTGTGCCGCGCGGCGGTCAATCTCCTGTGCAAGCCTCATATTATCCACGGAATGAATCATTGATACCTTATCAATAATGTACTTGACCTTATTGGTCTGAAGTCCGCCTATAAAGTGAACCTCCGCGGGACTGTACTGCTCCCGCTTGTCCAGAAACTCCTGAACCCTGTTTTCGCCGAGCAGATCAATCCCCTGCCCTATCGCGAAATTTATCTTATCGGGACTTACGGTCTTTGTCACAGCCATAACGCGCACCTTATCCGTGCGCCCTGCGCGCGCCACAGCGGACTCTACCCTCTCGAAAATTTCGAGGAGATTTTGCCGAACGTCCTCAAAACTCGTCTGTGTGTTGTCCATTTCTAAAAGTCCTCTAATTCCTCTGCGAAAATATCGGACAGCCTACTCAATGACCTTGCCGTCAAACAGTTCCTTGCCCTCGGTCACTATCTCGTCGTACAGCATAAGAAAACCGTCCTCGTTCTTCTGCGAACAGATGACATAATCGTCTCCCCAGTATACAACATCGACCTTCCTGAACGAAATTGTACTGTTGCGGACGATATACACGCCGCGCTCGTCCTTTTCGTTATACCGCAGAGCCTTTCTCGGAACGCGAAGCCCGCCGTAGCTGTCCACCAGCACCTTCATCTTCGCGCACCTGCCCGACGCCACCGACGCCGTAAGCTTATCGCACTCGAAAACATACACCGCCTTGCCGTCGCCGCACGGCTTCATCGACACGACCGACGCCTTCAGCAGCTGCGACCCCGAGCCGACGCGCAGCGTCACCGTGCTCCCCTCGTACACCCCGAAGAGATTTTCCATATCGATAACCGCCGCAACACGCCAGCGGTAATCCGCAATAAGCTTTCCGACAGCGTTTGCAACGCCCGCGCTTTTCTTCGGATTTGCCACAATGTCGGCAATTTTTTCGGCAGTCATTTTATCAATATCCGAAAAGCTTATCTCGCTTTCGTAACCGTCAAGCTCGCTTACAAAATAGCCCGCCCCGTTCGCCGTAACATCGCGCACCTCGCCCGAAAGCAGTGCCGTAAGCCTGCCGATTTCGGCGTTCAACGCCTGCTTTCGCGCAGAATACCCCGACGACTCGCTAAGCGTTATCTCGCGCTTGCACATAGCCTCCAGAAGGCTGTTTCGCTTCTCCTCTGCGGAAGCAAAATCTCCCGCGAGAATGCTGTTTATCATAGCGGAATGGCTCTCGTTTATCTGAGCGGAAATCGCCTCAAGCTGGGAATTATCGGTCCCGATAAGCTTTTCGGCATTGCCCAGAACCTCGAGCTCCTTTTGCAAAGCCTCAATATCGCGCCGGTACGCCACGTCTGCCTCGCTTTTATAGCTTCGCGCAACAACCGTGCTTTTCCCGACCTTCGACCCGTCCGCGCACTCGTACCCCAGAACACCGTAATACGACCCCGTAACAGGCGTTTCATCGCGCATAAAAACCCCGTCAAACGGGATTTCCTTATCGTAATCGTAACGATAAGCCGTTTCGGTGGAGATTTTGTCCCCGCCCGCAAAAAACACCTGTCCCACGAAGAGCGTCAGCACGAAAAGCGACAGCACGACAATAACGGCGCGCGTCCACGCGGAATTCATTTACTCCTCCGAGTCCTTCTCAAACGCGTCAAGTATCGACACGGGCTTGAAAGGCGTAATCGTCGAAATCGCGTGCTTGTAAATAAGGTTCTGCTTGCCGTCGGTATCAAGAATTACCGTGTAGTTGTCAAAACCCTTTACAACGCCCTTGAACTGGAAACCGTTGGTAATGTAAATCGTTACCGGGATCTTGTCCTTTCTTGCCTGGTTCAGGAAAACGTCCTGTAAATTGATGTCTTTGCTCATAATAATCACCTTTTCTCTCTGTTGACGGGTCAATGCCCGCAGTCCGTAACCGGGTAAAAAACCCGATTACCCCCAACTATATATACTAGTATAACATACTTTCCAAAAAAATGCTACTGTTTTTTTAATTTTTTCTTAAAAAAATAAAAAAATTTTTTCAAAAATTCGTCAAAATCTCGGTAAAAAATACAGATTTACCAAAAATTAGTAAACATTTTTACTAAATCTGAGAATTTACGTATGCTATTGCCTGTTCAACCAAATCGGAAAATTCGTCATTTTTACCAAACTTTAAGTGAAAAATTCGTTTATCCCGACGAAACCATGTCATCTGTCTTTTTGCGTACTGACGCGTGCGGAGTTTAATCTCCTCGACGCACTCCTCAAAGGACTTTTCCCCGCGAAAGTACGGGTAAAGCTCCTTGCAGCCGATAGCCTGCGCCGCGGTGGGGCGGTTTTTTTGCCCGAAGCAGCGTTCCGCCTCCTCCAAAAGTCCGCGCCGAACCATCTCGTCAACCCGACGGTTTATACGTTCCTTAAGCATCTCGCGGTCCTCGAAATCTATCGTCATCATTATAAATTCATACGGCGAGGGATTTTCCCGCGAATGCGCTTTAGCGTGCGAAATCGTCTTTCCCGAGGTTTTATACACCTCCAGCGCGCGGATTACACGCTTAACGTTGTTTTTGTGTATTTTCTCGGCAGCTTCGGGGTCGACCTCGCGGAGCTTTTCGTGCAGAGCGTCCGCTCCGTGTTGTTCGGCGAATTTTTTCATTTCCTCGCGGAAAGCGTTATCCTGCTCACTTTCGCCGAAGGTGAGATTGTCTGCAAACGAGCTGATATAAAGTCCCGTGCCGCCGCAGATTATCGGCAGCTTTCCGCGGGAGAGAATGTCCTTTACTTTCTCGTTGCAGAGCCGCACAAAATCCGCCACGGAAAAGCTCTCCGACGAGTCTAAAAAGCCCAGCAGATAATGCGGAATGCCCTGCTGCTCCTCGGGGGTCGCCTTTGCGGAGGCGATGTCCATATCGGTGTAAATCTGCATGGAATCCGCCGAAATTATCTCCCCGCCGAGCCGTTTTGCAAGCTCCACCGCAAGCGCGGTTTTCCCCGACGCGGTTGGTCCGCAGACCACGATTATCTTGTTCATTTTCTGTCCTTTTTATGACTTTTTCGGCTTACGCGGTTTCGGTTCGGGAAGCTGCTTTACTGTTTCACAGACCAACTCGCCGAGCTGCTCCGAATTGTCAATATCCTCGATAACAAAATAGTTCTTTGCGCCGTCGTAGGGCGGCTTTTCGGGCAATTCGGGGTGAGAGAGCTTTACACTCTGAGTTATCTTTAAAAAGAATTCATCATCGCACACAAGCGCGAAAATTTTTCCGTTACAATAAAGCCCGTAATCGCCGAACATCTTTTTATAGGTTATCTCGCCCGCGTTTCTGCACTGTTCTGCGGCATACCGGACAAACTCGATCTTGGACGCCATATCAAACTATCCTCCCGAAATATTTCTCAATCTGTTTTTTGGAAATCTGCGTTATAACAGGTCTGCCGTGCGGGCAATAGCGGATTGAATTGTCGCGGAGAACAATATTCGCAAGGTACGCAAGCTCGGAAATATCCTGATTTTCGTTCGCCCGAATGCTCGCCTTGCAAGCCATGGTGTGAAGCGCGTCGTCAAACAGCACGCCCTCGGCGTTGCCGTTGTTTTGCGCCAGCACCGCCGCAACGCTTTGCAGAAGCTCCTCGGGGTCTGCGTCCTCTAGCGACTGGGGAACGCCCTCAACCTGCGCTATGTTGCCGTCCAAAAGCGTTATGATAAGCCCGATGCTCTCCAGCCGCTCGCGGAAAACTCCCACCGCCTCGTACTGCTCGGGCGTGAGGAAAACCTTTTTTGGTTCGAGCAAAAGCTGTCCGTGAAGGTCAATGCCCTTTTTGAAACGCTCGAAATTTATCCGCTCGTGAGCGGCGTGTTTATCAATAAGAATAAGGCTCTCGCTGCTCTCGCAGAGAATATACGTCTTGAAAAGCTCACCGATAACGCGGATACTCTCCGCTTCGGGGAAATTTTCCGTGTTTTCGGGAACGGTTTCCCGCTTTTGAATATCGGGTGCAGGTTCGGGCTTTTTCTCAAACGATTTTTCCGAAATATACGAAAAATGAGGCTCGGCAGCTTTGGGCTCGGAGGCTGCAATTTTCGGTTCTTCGTAAAGCGTAGACTGGACTGCCTGAACCTGCGTTTCGGGCTTACGATACTCAATCTTGAAAAAATCATCAGCCGTTTTTACAGCCGTATCCGTGGGGATAACCGCGGTCGCGGGCTGTTCGCTCTCCTCGCCGATTTTTATCTCGCGGCTTTCATCATACCCCAGAAGAGCGTTTTTCACCGCCATATACACCGCGTCGAAAACAGCTCTCTCATCGGAAAAACGAACCTCCGTCTTGCTGGGCGAAATATTCGCGTCAAGCAGCGCGGGATCAAGGTTCACGCACAGCACGCAAGCGGGGAATTTCCCCACCATTATCGTGTTTCTGAACGCCTCCTCCAGTGCCGCGCTGCAAAGAGGACTTTTAACGCTCCTGCCGTTTACGAAAAAATGCTGCATAGAGCGGTTTGCACGGGTGAAAAGCGGCGAACACACAAACCCCGTAACGCCGATGTTGCGGTAGACGTTTTCGGCGGGGATCATTCCCGCGGCAAACTGCTTTCCGAAAACGGCTCTCACCGCGCCGTAATACTCCCCGTCACCCGAAGTGAAAAGCACCTGTCTGCCGTCGCGGAAGAATTTGAACGAAATGAACGGGTGCGCCAAAGCCAGCTTTTCAACCGCACTCTGACAATAATTCCCCTCCGTTACGTCCTTTTTGAGGAATTTCAGTCTTGCGGGGGTGTTGTAAAACAAATCCCGCACCGTGACCGTCGTACCGTCCGAACGCCCTGTTTTCTCGTATTTTACGGGCTTTCCGCCCTCGAGAGCGTAAAATGTTCCGAAATTGTCCTCGGAACGCTTGGTAATCATTTCCACACGGGCTACAGCGCAAACCGAAGCCAGAGCTTCCCCGCGAAAGCCCAGAGTGTTGATTTTTTCGAGATCCTCCGCGGAATACACCTTGCTGGTCGCGTGGCGCGAAAACGCCAGCGGCACGTCCTCGTAGGAAATTCCGCAGCCGTCGTCCGACACGGTCATGGAAAGCACGCCGCCGCGCTTTATATCAACGGTTATCCTGCGCGCTCCCGAATCTATCGAATTCTCGACAAGCTCCTTAATCACGGACGCGGGGCGTTCTATCACCTCGCCCGCCGCGATAAGCTCGAAAACGCTTCTGTCAAGCTGATTTATCTTAGGCATTTTCTCTCCGTTTTGCTGTTATTCCAGCGACTCCTTAAGCTCCTTTACAAACATAAGCGCGTCCATGGGACTGAGCGTATTTATATCCGCCGCGCGAAGCCTTGCAACGGCGTTTTGCTCGTTTACCGCGTCAAAATTAAACTGTCCGCCGCGGCTTTTTTCAATAGCCTCGGCAAGGCGGGCTTTTCCGCCTACCTCAAGCTCCTTCAGCTCGGCTTTTGCGCGTTCTATAACCTTGTTCGGCAGTCCCGCAAGCTTTGCAACTTCTATTCCGTAGCTGTCGTCCGTGCCGCCCTCGACTATCTTATGCAGGAATTTTATATCATCGCCGCGCTTCTGCACCGCAACGCTGAAATTCCGCACGCCGGGCTGTTCCTTCTCCATGGTTATAAGCTCGTGATAATGCGTCGCAAACAGCGTTTTACAGCCGATTTTCTGGGAAATATACTCCGCCACGGACTTTGCGATTGAAATTCCGTCGAACGTGGACGTGCCGCGCCCTATCTCGTCGAGAATAACCAGACTGTCGCGGGTGGCGTTTTTCAGAATATCCGCAACCTCGTTCATCTCCACCATAAACGTCGACTGTCCCGCCGCAAGATCGTCCGACGCGCCGACGCGGGTGAATATCTTGTCCACAACGCCAATTTTCGCGTATTTCGCGGGAACAAAGCACCCTATCTGCGCCATAAGCACGATTATCGCGGTCTGGCGCATAAAGGTGGATTTTCCCGACATATTCGGACCCGTTATGATAAGCAGACGGTTGTCGGAACAGTCAAGATACACGTCGTTCGGAGTAAACTCGCTGTCGGGGAGAAGCTGCTCTACCACGGGATGCCGTCCGTCCTTGATGTCGATTACCTTATCAAGCGTGATTTCGGGCTTTACATAGCCGTTTTCGAGCGAAACCTGCGCAAAAGAACAAAGCGTATCCACCGCCGCTGTCGCCGAGGCGGTATTCTGCACCTCGGTAAGCTTGCCTGCGATAAACTCGCGTATCTCACCGAAAACAGCCTGCTCGAGAGCTAAAATTCTGTCGTTTGCCCCGAGAATTTCGCCCTCGACCCTTTTAAGCTCGTCGGTTATGTAGCGTTCGCCGTTTGTGAGAGTCTGCTTTCTGTGGTAATGCTCGGGAACCTGATCCGTAAAGCTTTTCGAGACCTCGATATAATACCCGAAAACGCGGTTGTACCCCACCTTAAGGGTGCGGATACCCGTAGCCTCGCGCTCGCGCTGTTCTATCTGCTGTAAAATATCCCTGCCGCCGCCCGCTATTCCGCGAAGACGGTCTATTTCATCGTTAAAGCCGTTTCTGATAACTCCGCCGTCCTTGAGATTTACGGGAGGGTCGTCGTTTATCGCGTTTTCCACAAGCGTTGCAATATCGGAAAGCTCGCTTATGCCGCCGTTAAGCTCCTTTAACAGGCGGGAATTCATCTGCGACAGCGCGGATTTCACCGCGGGAAGATTTTTGCAGGTCTGCCCGAAGGCGTAAACGTCCCTCGGCGACGCCGAACGGTAAACTATCCGCGACATAAGCCGCTCGAGGTCGTATATCCCGCGCAGAGCCTCGCGAAGCTCCGACAACGCGGAGGAATTTTTGGTAAGCTCCTCCACAGCGTCAAGGCGGCTTAAAATTATCGCATGCGACACGGGCGGACGCTCTGTCCAGCTTCGCAGATTGCGCCGTCCCATCGCGGTGCAGGTCTTGTCCAGCACCCACAAAAGCGAACCGCGCTTTTCCTTCGTGCGCATGGTTTCGGTAATTTCCAGATTTCGCATGGCGTTTATACCGAGATCCATATACTCCCCGTTTGAATGAACGGTAATCTCCACAAAACGCCGAACAATCGTTTTCTGAGCGTCGCCGACATATCTGAACATCGCGCATAAAGCCTTTTTCGCAAAAACAGTCTCGTTTATTGCGGCGATTTTATCCTCGGAAAGCTCTTCAAACTGCCCCGAAATTACCGAAATATCCGCGTCGTCAAACAGCTCCTCGGAAAGCTCCTCGCCTATGCATTTCTGACGGGTTAAAAAACTGCACACATCGCTAAGCTTTGAGAATTCTTTATTATACAGAATTTCAACAGGCGAAAACCGCTGAAACTCGGCGATAATTTCCCGCTGTGCGGAAGAACCCGTTTTTTCAAAAACATGAACATCGCCCGTGGAAATATCCGCAAACGCCAGACCCGCGCCCTTATCGCCCGCGAAAACCGAACAGATGTAGTTGTTTCTGTCCTCGCTGAGCATCGACGCTTCTATGACCGTTCCCGCCGTGACAAGGCGTATTACCCCGCGCTGAACCAAGCCCTTTGACGCGTGGGGGTCTGTAAGCTGTTCGCAGATTGCAACCTTATAACCCTGCGAGATGAGCTTTTTTATATAGATCTCCGCGCTGTGAAAAGGCACTCCGCACATGGGAGAACCCGCCCGCGAGGTAAGCACCAGCTCCAGCTCCCGCGAAACGGTCACGGCGTCCTCAAAGAACATCTCGTAGAAATCGCCCAGTCGGAAAAACAGGATATAGTCCTTGTAAAGATCCTTTATTTCGAGATACTGTTTAAGCATCGGAGAAGCCTTTTCGGGCTCTCCGCCGGCAACCTTTTGTTCCTCCTGTTCGGACATTCTCCCGCCCCTTTCGCAAAGCTAAAATTTATCAGCCGCAGCCCCCGCAGGACTCGCAGCTTCCCGTGCAGCCCGCAGGAGGCGCGGACGGGCAGGTGTCGGGATCCATGCCCTCGACAGAGTAGGTGAGAATAGTGTTTATCTCGCTCATAAGCTTATCCATGCCCTGTTTTGCAACCGTAAACATAGCCATATTTTCATTCGCCATTACCGCCTCGTATGCGGAGTGCATTTTTGCGGTAAGCTCGCGTA
>CANRIQ010000085.1 GCA_947630655.1 uncultured Clostridia bacterium
GCTGCGGAATGGGCGTTCAGATTTTTGCAGTCGCTGCCCGAGGTCAAGGTTACGCTTTCGGGTATGTCGAGTTTGGAACAACTCAAGGAAAATATTGCGGTCTACGAGAGCGCGAAGCCGCTTTCCGAAGCGGAATTTGCCGCTTTGGCAGAGATTGCAAAAAGCATGATAAACGAATATGTCGTGCCGTGTACGGCGTGCAGATACTGCGTAACGCACTGCCCGCAGGAGCTTGGAATTCCCGACCTTATCGAGCTGTACAACGAGCACAGATTTACGGGCGGCGGATTTATAGCACCCATGGCTCTTGACGCAATTCCCGAGGGCAAGCGTCCCACGGCGTGCCTTGCCTGCAAGAGCTGCGAGGCGGTCTGCCCGCAGCAGATAAAGATCTCCGAGGTGTTCAAGGACTTCAACAGAATGCTGCAGGTTTGAGCAGTTTTTTAAGATAAAGCTTATGCAAATGTCAGATTTTTTATTTGACATTTGCATTTTCTTTGATACGGAGTTGAACGAGTTGAAAAGCAAAAAAGGTCTGCTTCTGATCTCTGTGATTTGCGCGGTAAATATGCTTTCGGGGTGCGGGTTGACGGACAATTTTTCCTCAAATTCCGATGAGTGGGAATACCCCGAGGAATTTTTCCTGTACGAGCAGGCAGCCGAGAGCATTTCCCCGCTTGTTTCCATGGGCTACGGCGCGTATATGTACGATTTTCGCAAGGAAATGTATGCGGGGCTGGGGCTTTCGGATAAAAATCAAGTCGCCGTTCCCGCGGATTACGGTATTTTCGGGGAAATTTCGGAAAATTGCACCGTTCGGTTTTACAATTATTCGGCTGAAGAAATTGCCGTGGAAAAAATGGAATTTGAGCCGCTTAAATGCAACTCTGCGGAGAGCTTTTTTGAGTCGGTGAATTCTGAAATTTCGGTAGAGCTTTCGGAAGTTACCGAGGGGTTATACCGTTTCCGCGCGGATTTTTCAAATAATACCTCCGCGGAAATTTACCTTTATTACGACGGGGAAAACGCGGATTTTTGCGAGATTTTGTTTGCAAATGATATTACAATAGAGCAGATCAGAAATCGTCGCGCAGATGTGCTGCGGCTGGTCGAAAAATCGGGAATTACGCCCGAAAATTCGGTTGACGAGTATGAAATTTATTTTCCGTATAAAGACACCTTCGACAACGCGGGCATTCAGACGCGAAAATGCGATACCGAAAAGTGGGCAAGGCTTTCGGACGAGCTGGTTGACCCCTCCCGGTCGGACGAGAGAAAGGCGTTTGTTATCTGCGAGTGGCTGTCCGAAAACATAGCCTTTGACGAGTGGAAAAACTCCGATTACCGCACCGACAGGGATCTTATGGCGAACGATTTTATGGGCAATTACAGCGTTTGGACGCTTAAAACGGGCGTTTGCCGGGACATAGGGCAGATTGCGGCGATAATGCTCCGCAGGCAGGGAATTCCGTGCGCGGTGATTTCCGACGAGGGGTATTTTCATTTGTGGAATTTGGTGTATTTAAACGGAACTTGGATAGAGCTTGATTTGGTTCAGACAATGAAATACTGCGTGCGGACGGAAAACACGGCGTTCCGCGAGCCGAGAGCGGGAAATTATCGCGATATGCTGAATATCGTCCCGCAAAATGTCGGCAGGCTTGACGGCGCGATAATAAACGATTTGCTTTATACAAAGGGCTTTCGTTGACAAAAATTCATTTTACCGGAGAAAAATATGATAGGTTTGGGAACATTGATAAACAGCGCGGCTATCGCGGTTGCAGGCGTTTTGGGGCATTTTACGGGAAAGCTGTTCAAGCCCGAGCAGCAGGACGCGCTGACCAAAGCCTGCGGCGTGAGCGTGATTTTTATCGCAATTGCGGGCGCAATGCAGGGAATGCTTGCAATAGACGGCGGCAGTATAATCAGCGGAAAATCAATGCTGGTGACGCTGTGTATCGCGCTCGGCACGGTTATCGGCGAGCTTATCGGCATTGAAAAGGGCTTTGAGCGGTTCGGGGAGTGGCTGAAGAAAAAAACAGGAAACAGCGGCGACAAGCAGTTTGTAAACGCGTTTGTCACCGCGTCGCTTACGGTATGCATCGGGGCAATGGCTGTCGTGGGGGCAATTCAGGACGGCATTTCGGGCGATTTTTCAACGCTTGCGGTGAAATCCGTGCTGGACTTCATTATCATAGCCGTTATGTCCTCCACGCTCGGCAAGGGGTGCGCATTTTCGGCAATACCGGTGTTTGTGTTAGAGGGCGGGATAACGTTGCTTGCAAGGCTGGTTGCGCCCGTGATGACGGATTTGGCGACGGCGTATTTGTCGCTTATCGGCTCAATACTTATTTTTTGTGTGGGAGTAAATCTTGTCCGGGGGAAAACCATTCGCGTTGCAAATATGATGCCGTCGGTCTTGCTTGCGGTAGTTGCGGCGTATCTGCCGTGGGGGTTTTGAGAAAGTTTACAGTGTATAGTGCACGCATTATCCGCTTTGCGGATAACGCTGTGCACAGTATATGGTATCCGCCTGCGGCGGATAGTTTAGATTGTATTTAAATTTATCGGCAACTTCAAATCTTTGTTACAATCTAATAAAATCCGCGAAGCGGATGCCGACTACTATTCACTGTACCCTGTCAACTGTAAACTGTTCAAGCGAGGGGACTTGCCTGTGCGAATACCCGACAGTGATAAACTTTCACGGCAGTCTGAACTTAAAACGCACCGAAACGCCGCAGACGGAATGCGGCGCGCCGGAAATCCCCGCTGAAAATGCGGATTTTAAGGCTCCCGACAATTTGCAGGATACCGAAAAAATCAAATTACGGCACCGCTGCCCGATTTGCGGGAAAGTCACTGACGACGGAAATTGTATGTGCAAACTTGACGATAAAGACCCGATTTCGCGCGGGGTAATGCGGATTGGAAGTCAATTCAAAATATGAAAAAAATCACCTGTAGGCAGTTGACAGTTTACAGTGAAAAGTGAACAGTAAAATGTATCCGCTTAGCGGATTATTTAGATTGTAAAAAAGAGGAAAGGCAGTCGCCCTTCCTCTTTTTGCTATTCACCAATTTTCACTTCAGCTTCAGACCGTCCTTAAACGCCTCTCCGACGCGCTCCGAAACCCTGTAATAGCCGTGGGTGTACGGGTCGAACGCGATAGCGTCCACGCGGGACATATCCACCTTTCCGTCCGACATCACCTTTTCGTCGGCGGTCACGTTCACGACCTTGCCGATTACGCCGACGCCGAATTTATTCGTCTGGTATTCGACAAATTCGCATTCCAGACACAGCGGAAATTCGAGGATAACGGGCGCGTCTACAAGCGCGGATTTTTCCGCGGTAAGACCGCTTTTTTCAAACTTTTTCGGCTCTTTATTGCCCGATACCACGCCGAAATAGTCCGCCTCGACAACATGCGCCGCGTCGGCAATGCTTACGGTAAACGCGCCGCGGGCTTTGATGTTCTGGACGGTTTTGTGAGTTTCGGTGAGGTTCAGCGCGACATATTCGCGTTCCTGCATAGTCCCCCACGCGGCGTTCATAACGTCCACCGTGCCGTCGTCGTTGTAGGTTGCGACCAGCAGCACGGGCATGGGGTAAATTCCCTCGGTAATATCCAATTTTTTACGCATAGTGTACCTCCAAAAAAATTTTTTTCTGCAACTCTATTTTACCACAAATTTTCAAAAAAATCAAGTGTTGTTGGCAGTTTACAGTTGATAGGGTACAGTGCACAGTATATGGTATCCGCCTAACGGCGGATATTTTAGATTGTATTTAAATTTATCAGCAACTTCAAATTTTTGTTACAATCAAAAAAGAGCGTTCGCTTTGCGAACGCTCTCCTTATACTGTACACTGTAAACTGTTTACTGTAAACTGTCAACAGTGCCGACAATGGAAATTCCCGTGCTGTCGGAGTAGACAGAGCGGATGTTGTCGAGCGTTACCGTGACCTTTTTGTATTCGCCCTTGCCTATTATCCCGCTTACGTCGGGCGCGTCCTCGGCGTTTATGTTTCCGAGAAAAATTCTTTCCCCGTCCATGCAGACTGCAAAATCATTTTCGGGGTCAACAATTTGCAGAAGCATTGTGTTATCAGCAACATCTCTGCTCGGCACAAACAATTTTCCGTCGGACGGGTCGGGGAAAAATATCAAATCTCCTTCCGCAACCATGTAATCATCGCCCTTCTGACAGTGCAAAATGCCGCTTAGGGTGAGCTGTCCATCGTAGTTTACAACGCTTCTGTTCTGACACATTGTCAGCTTTGAACTGCCGTTTACATCAATCGCATTCACGGGGAAAATTATCGTCTCGGCGTCCTTAACTGTAAGCCCGTTTTCGAGAACGTCTCCCGCCTTAACCTTAAAATAATCGGGATCGGAAATCATAATCGACTCAACGCCGTCAAATTCGCCCGTTTCGGGGTTGTAAACATCGGGGTCGTCCATTGTGGTTTTAAAAATCGGCTTTGCATAGCGCAAATACGCGAAATCATAGGTTAAAAAAATCGTCCCGCCGCCATCGCTTTTTATAGCCCCGACAGCGTCGTTTTTGCTGACATCCTCACCGTCGAAGCCGGTAAGAGTGTCATACTCGAATTCGTCGATAATCGCCTGCGTTTCGGGGTCGTGAACGCTTTCGGCAGGGGCTGACGAACTGCTCTCGGGCGAAGTTTGCGGAGAACTCTCGGGCGAAGTTTGCGGAGAACTCTCGGGCGAAGTTTGAGACGAATTACTCTCGTTCCCGGTCGAGTTGTTGCACCCCGAAAGCGCAAGAATTCCCGCCGCGAGCGCCGCTGCAATAATGGTTTTTCCGAATTGTGTTTTCATGTAAAATTCCTCCGTGTAAAAATTATTTATAAACGTCATGCGAAGCCGCACAACAGTTTATTCGTTATGTTTTGATTTTTTTGCTGAGAATAACGCTTACAACTATTCCAATACTTAAAAACGCGAAAAATACGATGTACGCAATCAGCACGCCGTAATGCGATTGCAGCGCGATTGCAACCTCGTCGGCTGTCGAATTGTCGGCGGCAGCACGAATTAGCCTGCGCTCCCATAAAAATCCGCCCAGAACCTCGCCGACAACCGTGCCCAAAATTATCCCTGCGTCGGCGAAATATGTGATAACCGTGCGCCCGAACGCGATAAGTATCAGAACCGTTACCCATGTAAAACCGTAAAAATTGTCCGCCATCCACCCGAACACGTAAAATTTATGCAAAACCGTCGCAGAAAGGATTTGCAAAGCGATAAAAACGGCGGCTCCCACGCCCAGCGCGATGAGCTTTTTCCTCCAATCCTTCAAAAAGATATTTTTCATAAAAACCTCCTTATTTAATGTCTTTTTTTCATAATATCACAACGATTTTTGATTGTCAACAATTGTTACAAAATTGTAATTATTTGTAACCTTTTTGTAATAAATTAAAAAAGTACTGGACAGCGGAAAAGAGTTGTGGTATACTGTAATTAAACGAATTAAAACGAGGTGAAAAAATGATAATCAACACAGGCATGCGGACGGATATTCCCGCGTTTTATTCCGAGTGGTTTATGAACCGCGTGCGGGCGGGCTTTGTGCTGGTGCGAAACCCCTACCGACCCGAGCTGATAACGCGGTATGAATTAAATCCCGAGGTGGTGGACTGCATCGCGTTTTGCACGAAAAATCCCGCGCCTATGCTGGAATATATTGACGAGCTGAAAAAATTTCATCAATACTGGTTCGTGACAATTACGCCCTACGGCAGGGAAATTGAGCCGAATGCTCCGCCGAAAAACGAGGTTATGCGGGATTTTATTGCGCTGTCAAAATCGGTCGGGATAAGCTGTGTGGGCTGGCGTTACGACCCGATTTTTATTGATGAAATTTACACGCTTGAACGGCATTTTTCGGCTTTTGAGCATATGTGCAAAACGCTTTCGGGTTACACAAATGTGTGCGTAATAAGCTTTATTGACCTTTACGAAAAGGTAAAAAGAAATTTTCCGCAGGTCCGCGAGGTTACGCGAAACGAGCAAATTCTGATAACCAAAAAATTTGCACAAATCGGGAGAAATTACGGAATTAAAATAAAAGCCTGCGCGGAAGGCGAATTTCTCTCGGAATTCGGCGCGGACTGCGCGGGCTGTATGACGCGTGAAACGTTTGAGAATGCAGTCGGAAGCCGTTTGAATATACCTAAACGAAAATCGCAGAGAGCGCAGTGTAATTGCGTTTTAGGCACGGACATCGGCGCATACGACACCTGCGGGCATTTTTGCAAATATTGTTACGCGAATTCAAATCATGAAAATGTTGTGAAAAATATGCGGCTGCACGACCCGAATTCGCCGCTGCTTATAGGCAAAATTCGCGATAACGAAGCCGTTTGCAAGGCGAAGCAGGAAAGCTGGATCGACAGTCAGCTAACGATTTTTTAGGCGGTGATTTTTTTGGAAAAACTCGATTTTTTGATAAATTATCTGCTTTCGGAGAGGAATGAAAATTTTGAAATCCCCGAAGATGAAAATGCAAAATTTCGGCTGTACAGAAGTTTAGTCAACGTCCGTCCTGCGATGCCCGCAAATGTTGATTTTATGCGGGTTGAGGACGAATTTCTTTCGGAAATTTCAGCGAAAAAAGGCGTTGTTGATATTGAAAATTTAACGCCCGTCGAGGACAAAATTTATCTTTGGAAAGGCGACATTACCACGCTGAAATGCGGTGCGATTGTCAATGCCGCAAATTCGGGAATGACGGGCTGTTATCAGCCTTGCCACAACTGCATCGACAACTGTATCCACACTTTTGCAGGGGTTAAACTTCGGCTGAAATGCGCTGAAATTATGCAGGCGCAGGGACACGAAGAACCCACGGGTCAGGCGAAAATCACTCCTGCGTACAATTTGCCGTGCGATTTTGTAATTCACACAGTCGGTCCGATTGTCAACGGACGGCTTAACGACGGGCATTGCAGGCTGCTTAAAAGCTGTTACAAAAGCTGTCTTGAAATTGCGATAGAGAATAAAATTTCGAGTATCGCGTTTTGTTGCATTTCAACGGGAGTGTTCGGTTTTCCGCATAACGAAGCCGCGGAAATAGCCGTGCAGACTGTAAGGGAATTTCAAAAAAATCACGAAATTAAAATTATTTTCAACGTTTTTTCGGAGGAAGATTATGAAATTTATAAGCGACTGCTCGGCTGAAATTGAGCGTTTGAAATGCGAATTAAAAACCGCCGAAGCGGTAGTAATAGGCGCGGGAGCAGGACTTTCCACCGCGGCAGGATTTACTTACTCGGGCGAACGTTTTCAAAAATATTTCAGCGATTTCGAGGAAAAATACGGCTTTCACGATATGTATTCGGGAGGTTTTTTCCCGTTTGAAACGCCCGAGGAAATGTGGGCGTACTGGTCGAGGTTCATCTTCGTAAATCGTTATTCTGATGCGGAAAACGGGACTTACAAGACGCTGTTTGAAATCGTGAAAAATAAGGATTATTTTGTAATTACAACTAATGTTGACCACCAATTTCAGAAAGCGGGTTTTGACAAATCGCGGCTGTTTTACACTCAGGGCGATTATGGGCTGTTCCAATGCAGTGAACCGTGTCACAATCAGACCTATGACAATGAGGAGATTGTCATGGACATGATCGAGTTTCAGGAGAATATGAGAATACCCACCGAGCTTGTCCCGAAATGTCCGAGGTGCGGGAAACCGATGACGATGAATTTGCGAAGTGATGACAAATTCGTCGAGGATGAGGGTTGGCACGCGGCGGAGCGGCGTTACGAGGAATTTTTGCGGAAAATTAGCGGTCGGCGTGTGCTGTTTCTGGAGCTAGGAGTGGGCTACAACACGCCCGTTATCATCAAATATCCGTTCTGGAAAATGACCGCGGAAAACTCGAAAGCGGTGTATGCGTGCGTGAATTTCGGCGAGGCTTTCGCGCCCGATGAAATCGCGAAGAGGAGCATCTGCATAAATGCGGATATTCGAGGAGTGCTGGATTGTATGTGAAAATTTGATGAAATTTTTTAAAATATATTGACAACGTGTCAGAATGGTGATATAATGTTGACATAATGTCAGAACGGTGAAATAATACTGACAGGATGTCAGTACGTGAACCAAAAGAGCGTCGGCACGGACGCCGACGCCCAAAGGTTCACGTTGACAGGATGTCAGTACGTGAACCAAAAGAGCGTCGGCACGGACGCCGACGCCCAAAGGTTCACGTTGACAGGATGT
>CANRIQ010000086.1 GCA_947630655.1 uncultured Clostridia bacterium
CCTTTTCCTTATGCGCGGACACCGACAACGCCAGTCCCACGCACACATGCATCATCAGCATTGAAGTTCCTCCCTGCGAGACAAACGGCAGCGGAATTCCGATAACAGGCACCACCGACAGCACCATGCCTATATTTACAACGCAGTGGAACAGTATCATCGCGAAAACTCCCACGCACATAAGTTTACCCAGCTTATCCTGCGCGCCCGAAGCGTCCGACAAAAGCAGCAGGCAGACCGCCGCCAGCGTTACTATAACGCACATACACCCGATAAAGCCCATTGTCATGCCGATATACGAGAATACAAAGTCGTTGTAAATAAACGAGGTATAGGTGTAGTGGTCTGCGTCAAACCCTAAGCCTTTAAGCTGTCCCGAGCCGAGAGCCACTTCCCCCCAGTACTGCTGATAATAAATGCCCCGAACCTCCTGCATTTGAAGCTCCTCGTCAAAAAGCACCTTGAACCTTAACCTGTGGTGATCCTTCATAATGTAATTCCATGCGACAAACGCCACCGCAGGCACTGCCAGCACTCCCGCCGCAAGGTATTTCCAGGAAATTCCTCCGATAAACAGCATGCAGATAAAGATAAACAAAAACACCAGCGCGCTTCCCGCGTCTCCCTGAATAAGAATTAACCCCGCAGGGAAAAGCGCGTGTGCGCACACACCCAGAAAGTGCAGCGGGGAGTTCAGTTTATCCCCAAGCTTTGAAATATGCACCGCAAGCGTTATGATAAACACGAATTTGAGAATTTCCGACGGCTGAATTGTAAAAAACTTGAAATCCAGCCACGCTATATCGTCATCGCGCTTTACTCCCAGCGGCGTGAACAGCAAAAGCTGTAGAATAACCGCAATCGGCGCGAAAGTATACCAGTATTTGGCAAGAAATTTGTAGTCGATAAGGCTTACCACAAAACCCGCCGCAATGCCCAGAACGCCCGCAATTATCTGCGTAGTAACGATCTGATGGTTGACAAAGCCTGTTTTTTCCATAGAGCTCATCAGGAAAAAATCGAACAGCGTAAGCCCTATGCAAATCACGGGAAGCACCTTGTCCAGATGCCTGAAATAATCCTTAAGGTAGTTTAAAACGGTTTTCATTGTTTACAATATTTTCCTCACAAAACGGCAAAAAATCCACACAATACTATTATATACTTTTTCCCGCATTTTTTCAAGAGGAAACGCCGAAATATTTTATTTTCGCCGAAAACAATAAAAAGCCGAGGATTTTTGAAAAATCTTCGGCTTTTTTGACAATTAGCAGGGGACAAAGCGGTCATTTATTATCCCCGACTGACGATTTCATAACCAGCTTTTTTATGAAATCCGACGTGTGCAGCGGTCTTCCGCTTATGAACCCCTGAACGAGGTCTGCGTTAAACCCTCTTGCGTTTTCGAGAGCCTCGGCGTTGTCAACGCCCTTAATGCACACCGTAATGCCCTTTTCGTGAGCGCGGTCGATAACGGATTTTACGAACGCCGCCGACACGGGGTCGTCCGACAGCCGCTTTGCGCGGAGCTTTACAAGCTTCACAAACGGATTGTCGAGAATTGCGTCGGAAAAGAACTTCCCGCCCTTGTCCTCGGCGATTATGTTGACTCCGACAGTTGCAAGCTGTTTCAGCGACTGGTTGTGCGTAAGCAGGGTATTGTCGTTTTCCGACACCGAAATGCTGATAGCGTCGGGCGGCAGCGAGTATTCCAGCAGTGATTTTCTAAGCAGCAAAACGCCCTCGTCGAGGTTCAAAATGTCCTCGGGGATAGCGAAGCTTACCCGAAACTGCGGAATTCCGCATTCTCTGACAGCCGTGCAGAATTCGCACAAACGGCTTGTAACAAAGCTGTAAATCTGCTTTGCCATGCCTAAACGGTTGATTATAGGAAGATATTTGTCGCGGGCGATAATCGTTTCCCCGTCGCTCCAGAACAGGTGCGCCTCGCAGCACACAAGCTCTCCCGAGCACGCGTCAACCACGGGCGTATACAGGAAGTAAAAATCCCGAAAACCGTTCTCGGCGGACTCGATAATTTGCCTGCGAAGCCGCTTGTCGTCGCCAAGCTCCTCTTCAACGCTGTCGGAATAGCACAACGCCTCGTGAAGGTCCTTCTCCTTAGCGCAGCGGATAGTCCGCGCGGCAAATTTAATGCATTCTCCCGCGTCCTCGGCGTTATCCGGGAACATCACCACTCCCGCGTGAAGGTTAAGCTTAGTTTCGCTGTCGTTTAAAAACCACGGAGTTTTGAACTTCGCGAGAATGGTTTCTGCGAATTGCACAGCGGTATCCCTGTCCGCGCCCGGCAGTGCCACAAACAGCGTATCGGGCGAAAATCTGTAAATGGTTTTCGAGCTTCCCGACGGGATAGCCGAGATATATTCCGCAATGCTTCTGACAATTTCCGAGGCATACTGCGTGCTGTAGCTCTCCGAGAGGGACTTCAGATTGGAAATTTCAGCCGCGACCACCGCGCCGCTTTGCTGCTTTGCGAGAGCCTGCGCAAAATCGCGCTCAAACGCGCTTCGGTTCGGAATTCCCGTCTCGGCGTTGTAATACGCAAGCCTGTGCAGATGCTCCTGCGACCGCGCAAGCTCATTTTCGATGAAAATACGGTTAATCACCGCCGACAAAAGCTGAGTTATATTGCGGATAACCTTTCTGTCGCGGTTTGACCACTCCTTGCCGCTGTCCCGCGCAATAAACGCCACAACGCCCTTTGACGCGCCGTTTTCGTAGATATTCGCAAGAGCCATACTGCGGTTTCGCGTGCGCTCGTCGTAGATCTCGTCCTCGCTTACGCAAAGCACCTCGCTGAACTCAAGCTCCTTTTCAATATGCATATTTTTGGAATTATCGCTTACAATCGGGTAAAGACTTCCCGAAGCGTCCCAGCGATAGCTTTTCGCGGGCTTCGAACCCGTATCGCAGAAAACAATGTCCTCCAGCGAGAAATATTCCTTAATCAGCGGAATTATGTTCTTAAACGAATCCGCCGCGTTTTTCCCCTGCAAAATCAGGGAAGAGACGTTGTTTACAAGTATCTGATCCTCGAAATTCTGCCCGAGCAGCTTGTTTGCCCTGCGGGAATTTTCCATTTCCTCGTATATTACAATATAGGAATTCGCGATTTCCGACACGGTTTTAACCATCGTGTCCAGCAGCGGCACCGACTCGTTAATGCTGTCGGGATTTTCCCCCGCAATCGTCCAGAAGCCCGCCGTGCGGTGCTTTATGCGGATGCCTTTTTTGCGCTGATAACTCATTTTATTGAGATTTGCGCCCTTGTCCTGCCCGTGCGCCGACGCAATGACTCTGCCGTTCTCGTCCATAATCTGCGAGAAAAGCCCCTTTATGTGCGTAAAAGGCTGCTGAATATCGGTAAGATAATCCGTCCCGAGAATATCAGAAAGTTTAGGCACATTGTCCATAGCCGCCATGGACGCCTCAACCTTGCTTCTAAAGCTTCGCAAAACGGCGTCCTCGCCCTCGCAGTCAAGATATTCCGTCACATCGAACATCGTCCCGCAGACGCTTCGAAGCGTTCTATCGCCGTCGCGCTCCGCCGCCGCGCTTATGTAATACCAGCGGTACTGCCCGTCGGAGCGCAGTCTTGCGTGCGCCTTTACACAATCGGATTTTTTCGCGACAATATCGCCGATTATATCGCAAAACGGCTGATAATCGTCGGCATAGATAATATCGCCCAGCAAAGCCGTTTCGCTGTCGGAAAAAGGATTTTCCCCGCACAGAAACGTTATCGGAAAATCGGGCTTATACTGCATTGTAAACGCAAAACACCCGCCGTTTTTCACTGCCCGTTCGAGTTGTGTCATACTATCACTCCTTTGCTCCTCGGACTTCATATATTTTCCCCCAAAAGCGGCAATTTAAGGCTTTAATCTACTGTAGCAACCCGCTTAAAATTTGCCGCACGAATATATTCTATTTCTATGTTAAACATTTTTATTCACTTTAACTATATACATTATAACACAAAGTTTTCAACATTTCAAGTGGTTTTTTGTTATTTTCACAATTTTTTCATAAAATTTTTAAAATATTTCCCACATTTCATATTTTTTGCCAAAAAAGAACGCGGGACGTGAAAAAGTCCCGCGAAGGTTTGTAAAAATGAGGATTTACAGGCTTATACAGCCGTTTTGAACAGCAAAACGTCACGATTTTTCGGAAAATACACGGTAAGCGTTTTTTCGTCAAATTGCACAAAAATGTGCTCGCCGTTTTCCGTCTGAGCCGACAGCATGCCCTCGGGCGGGGTATTCGCCCTTGCCGAAAGCTGATAAACACGCTTTTCGCCGTCCGCAAAAAGCACGCAGGACGTGCCGCAAAGCCCCACCGTTATGTCGTTTTTCTGCTCCCCGCCGAGCATTTCACTCGACACATTCGACGTGAACTCGGATTTGTCCTGCCCGGACAGCGAGGGTGCTGTGTCGTTGTCTGCTGCCTTGTCGTCGGAAATTGCCGTGTTTCCGGCGTTGCCCGTGTTGCCGATATTTTCGTTCACATTTATCCTGTTGTTGAGTGAAAAACGCAAAATTACAAAAATTCCCAGCAAAGCCGCCGCCGCAGGCACAGCCGCCGCGAAAAACAGCGGAGTTTTGCGCTTTTTGGTCGGCTTCGGCTGCTCGGAGAGCCTTTTGTAAACCCCGTCGCGAATGCGCGCCGCCTGCTCCTCGGTCGGGGAGATTTTTGACATTTCCTGCTTAAATTCATCTTTAAAGCTCATAACTCCGCCTCCCCGAGAATTTTCTTCAGCAGCTCTCTTGCCCTTGAAAGCTGCGACCGCACTGTAGCCCCTCGAAGCCCCGTTGCTTTTGCGATTTCGTCCGTCTGCAGGTCCTCAAAATAGAACAGGTAAATCACCGTTCGGTATTTCGGCGGCAGCGACATCACGGCGTCAAGCACCGTTTTTCGGCGTTCGCCGCGCTCGAAATTCTCCTCGGTGACGTTATCGGAGAGCATTTCGCTGTCGGCGAGCTGCTCCCAGTCATCGGAATTATCCTTATGCCGCGCATAAGCCGAGCCTGCCGCGGAATTCGCGCAGTTTACCGCGCATCGGATAAGCCACGCCTTGCGGTGTTCCTCGCTCTGAAAGGTGATGTTCGCCTTGAAATAGCGCAAAAACACCTCCTGCGATACGTCCTCGCTGTCGGCGGCGTTTTTCAGCCTTGTAAAGGCGATACGGTAGACAGTCGGCGTGTAGAGCCGCATTACCTCGTCAAAGCTGTCCGCGGTTTTGAGAGATAGTCCCATAAAATACCCCTGTTACCTCGTTCTGAATATAATACCGTGCAATTGCCGAAATTGTTGCAAAATCGGTCAATTTTTTTCGGAAATAGCCCTTTAGCCCGAAATTGCCCTGTCACAACTCCTCACAAACGCTCTTCGGGATTGATTTTCCCGAGTTGAGAAGCCTGCCAAGTAGCGCAAATCAGGCAGGGAAGCTCTCCGACCCGCATAATTCGGACATTTTTCGGGGAATTAGCCCCTTAGCCCGAAATTGCCCTGCCGCAAAAGTTGTCCCCGCGCAAACGCTCTTCGGGATTGATTTTCCCGAGTTGAGAAGCCTGCCAAGTAGCGCAAATCAGGCAGGGAAGCCTTCCGACCCGCATAAACCGCGCATTTTTCGGGGAATTAGCCCCTTAGCCCGAAACTGCCGAGCAGCAAGCGTTACCCCCAGGCAGGGAAGACTTCCGACCCGCATAAATCGGACATTTTTCGGGGAAATTAGCCCCTTAGCCCGAAATTGCCCTGTCACAACTCCTCACAAACGCCCGTCGGGAGCGGTTTTCCCGAGTTGAGAAGCCTGCCAAGTAGCGCAAATCAGGCAGGGAAGCTCTCCGACCCGCACAAATCGGACATTTTTCGGGAAATAGCTCTTTAGCACGAAATTGCCCTGTCACAACTCCTTGCAAACGCCCGTCGGGAGCGGTTTTCCCGCGCAGGGGAGCTTTCCGTGCCGCACAGGCTTACCCCAAAACGGAAGACCGCCTCACAAAATCCTCTCGGCATGCCTCGTCACATGGCAGCCGATGTTGACCGCAACGGGCAAGCCCGCGATATGCGTGGGGGCTTTTTCGATGTTGACATAAAGCGCGGTCTGCGTGCCGCCGAAGCCCTGCGAGCCTATCCCGAGCTTGTTTATTTCGGTCAGCATCTCATTTTCAAGATCGCTGTAAAATTTTTCGGCATGCCGAACCCTGAGATCCCTGCACAAAGCCTTTTTCGCAAGCAGCGCGCAGCCCTCGAAGTCGCTTCCGATCCCCACTCCGACAACTATCGGCGGGCAAGGGTTGCTTCCCGCTATGGACACGGTCTCCACGACGAATTTTACAATATCTTCCTTTGCAGCCGACGGCGTGAACATTTTAAGGCGGCTCATATTCTCGCTTCCGAAGCCCTTTGGCGCGACGGTAAGCTTGATTTTGTCCCCCGGCACAATCCTCGTATGTATAAGCGCGGGGGTGTTGTCGCCGGTGTTTACGCGGTCAAGCGGGTCGCGCACGATAGACAGCCGCAGCCTGCCGTTCACATACCCCTCGGCAACGCCGCGGTTTACAGCCTCCTCGAAATCCCCGCCGGTGATATGGACGTCCTGCCCGATTTCGGCGAAAATCACCGCCATTCCGGTGTCCTGGCAAATCGGCACGGAAAGCTGTTCGGCGCAGTCGAGGTTGTCGGTAATATCCCCGAGAACGCTGCGGCAAAGCTCGCTTTCCTCGCACGCGCGAGCATGCTCTATGCACTCTCTCATGCCGCACGGCAGCCGCAAATTCGCCTCCACGCACAGCTGTGCTGCCGCGCTGGTTATCTCTTTAGCCTCAATTTCCCGCATAAAATCACTCCATTTTAAAAATATCTCTGTTTTTCCGGCATTTTCGCTGTTTTTAGGCAATTCTCTCCCGTTTTCAGCCAACTTCCTCCCGCTTTCAGCCGATTTCCCGCATAAACGGGGTAATTCAGCCTGTTTTCGCGGCAAAACCGCTCTTTTCGGGTGAATTTCACCCAAAATAAGCCGAATTTGCCCGAATAGCCGAAGTTCCCGGACAAAAGCTGCTGAACCGAACCAAAGCTGCCCAAACCGAACCGCAAGCTACCCGATTTCCCGCAAAAACAGGGGATTCAGCCTGTTCCCGCGGCAAAACCGCTCTTTTGGGGAGAATTTCACCCAGAATAAGCCGAATTTGCCCGAAAAGCCAAAGTTCCCGGGCAAAAGCTGCCGAACCGAACCAAAAAGCTGCCGAACCGAACCGCAAGCTGCCCGATTTCCCGCATAAACGGGTGAATTCAGCCTGTTTCCGGGGTAAACCGCTCTTTTTGGGAGAATTTCACCCGCTTAGGCGCGTATAACGCCGTTTTCGGGCAATTTTCGCCCGTTTTCGGGGCAATTTCGCTTATTTTTCAGCATTTCCCTGCGAAACAGGGAAATCAGCGCGTTCCCGCGGCAAAACCGCGCTTTTTGGGAGAATTTCACCCAAAATAATCCGAATTTGCCCGAAAAGCCGAAGTTCCCGGACAAAAGCTGCTGAACCGAACCAAAAAGCTGCCGAACCGAACCAAAAAGCTGCCGAACCGAACCGCAAGCTGCCCGAATTTCAGCCGATTTCCCGCATAAACGGGGAAATCAGCGCGTTCCCGGGGCAAAACCGCTCTTTTCGGGAGAATTTCGCCCGTTTAGGCGCGTATAACGCCCTTTTAGGGCAATTTCACCTATTTTTCAGCATTTCCCTGCGAAACAGGGAATTCAGCCTGTTTTCAGGGGTAAACCGCTCTTTTTGGGTGAATTTCACCCAAAATAAGCCGAATTTGCCCGAATAGCCGAAGTTCCCGGACAAAAGCTGCCGAACCGAACCAAAAAGCTGCCGAATCGCCCCGAAGCCAAGGTTACCGCCCCGAACCCAAGGTTACCGACCCGCAAGCTGCCCAAACCGAGAAATCTACCGCCTGAACGCGATTTCGCCGCCGACCACGGTCAGCACGGGGGTTTCGGTTATGTCAAGCGGGTCTCCGAGGAACAGCGAAAAATCCGCGTCCTTGCCCGTCTCGACCGTGCCGAGCCCGCCGCCCCGAACCCAAGGTTACCGACCCGCAAGCTGCCCAAACCGAGAAATCTACCGCCTGAACGCGATTTTGCCGCCGACCACGGTCAGCACTGGGGTTTCGGTTATGTCAAGCGGGTCTCCGAGGAACAGCGAAAAATCCGCGTCCTTGCCCGCCTCGACCGAACC
>CANRIQ010000087.1 GCA_947630655.1 uncultured Clostridia bacterium
TTCCGCACCTCGTCATTTTTTCAAACGGTTTCCGAAAGCATTTCCCGATGAAACAGCCTTTTTTCGGGTTGATATTCAGCACTGCTTACAATCCCGCGTCCGGGCATTTTCTTCGGTTCGGATTTTTTCGCTTAACCCGCGGTGTTTATTGCCGACAAGCTCCAAAAGCGTGCAGCTATTTTTTCACTTCCATATGATTTATCATTCCCGCGAGATAACCCGCGCCGAAACCGTTGTCGATGTTTACAACGGCGACTCCCGACGCGCAGGAATTAAGCATAGACAGCAGCGCGGAAACTCCTCCGAACGCCGCCCCGTAGCCCACGCTTGTCGGAACGGCGATAACGGGGCAGTCCGAAAGCCCGCCGATAACGCTTGCAAGCGCGCCCTCCATTCCCGCGACAGCGATTATCACCGCCGCGGACATAATTTCCTCCTTGTGCGAAAGAAGCCTGTGAAGCCCCGCCACGCCCACGTCAAACAGCCTTACCACTTCGTTTCCGAGAGCCTCCGCGGTCAGAGCTGCTTCCTCCGCCACGGGAATATCGCTTGTGCCGCCCGTCGCAACGACTATTTTTCCGATCCCGTCGGGTTTCGGCATTCCGCCCGCAATCGCCAGATGCGCCGTTTCGTAGTAGACAATTTCGCATTTTTCGGAAATTATCCTTGCACCTTCGGGCGAAAGCCTTGTAATTAAAACGCGTTCCTGCCCGTGATTTTCAAGCGAGTTTAAAATCCCGATTATCTGCGCTGCGGTTTTTCCCGCGCCGTAAATGACCTCCGGCGCGCCCTGCCTAAGCTTTCTGTGAAGGTCAACGTTCGCATATCCAAGCTCCTCAAACGGCTCGGTTTTAAGCTTCAACAGCGCGTCGTCAACGGATATTTTTCCGTCGCGAACCTGCTCTAAAAGCCGTTTAGCTTCTGTGTTCAAAAAAATCCCTCCCGGGAAAATCGTGAAAAGCGGCTCCGCAAATAGCGAAACCGCCGTTTTTACTTTTGTTATTTTTTGCGGGCAGACAGCGTGTTTTTAATCACGCCTTTCGGGTCTTTGAAAAGCAAAATTCCAAGCCAAATTACAAGCCCCAATGCCGCGGCGCAAAGCCCCAGAAACGCGTCGTTCAGCATATCCGCGGGGGCAGGGGAGAAGTACTCCGCGCCAAGCTCCGCATACTCAAAAACCGCGTCCACAAGCCACATAAGCGACGCTCCCCAGAACATCAGAACGAGCGTCCCGAGCCGCATTTCGCTTCTTTTAGGGCAGACATACCACACAACGGTAGACGCAATCGCCGCAAAAACGGTGATAAGCAGCGTCATTTAACGTCAGCCTCCGTTTTTTCGGAGCGTTTTTCAATAACACGGGAAATACCCACCATAACGCCCCAGACCGCCGTAACCAAAGCCGCCATTCCGACGCCCGCCGTTCCCATTTCGCGCAGCATTTCAGCAGCACTCGCGGGGTCGGCAGCGTTAGTTAAAAACGGGAATACGGGGATAATTTCTCCGTGCCAGATATGCTCGAACGCAAGCAACGCCGAGCCTCCCCAGAGCATTCCGTCAAGCCACTTAAGCTTCGCCGAAAACGACATTTTCGCGGGTGCTTCGCCCACCGTTTTTTCGGCATTTTCAGCCTTTTTCTCGTGAGAACTTAACGCCTTTGTCGCGATAGTGGTAACAACCGCCTCTGCGGCAGGAATTAAAAAGCAAGCCATAGTTAAAACCTCCCAAAAAATTCTACTTTAATTATACATCAATTTCCGCTGATTGTCAAGTGAATTTTTTGTGAAAACTATTCCTCGTCCGCTTTTGGCAATTTTCTGTACAGCGTACACCACATTGTAAGAAAGCACGCCGCGCCGCCGAGGAGATTTGACACGGGTTCCGCCATAAAAACGCCGTCCGCGCCGAACCCCATCCTCGGCAGGAGAATAGTAAGCGGCACGACAATAATAGCTTTTCTCAGCAGCGAGAAGAAAATCGCGCGTTTTGTACAGCCCAGAGCCGTAAACGAGGATTGCCCCGTAAATTGCAACGCCATAAAGCAGAATCCGAAAAAGTATATCCCGAGAGCCTTTGAAGCCGCCTCTATCATCTCGCTGTCGGGCGTAAAAATCGACACTATAACATGCGGGAACGCCAGCACGACCAGCCACGCCGCCACGGTATAGCATATCCCGACCAACGCCATAAACCGTATTCCTTGCCGGACGCGCGTGTATTTTCTTGCTCCGTAGTTGAACCCGATTACGGGCTGCGAACCGCCCGTAAGCGATTGTATCGGCAGCGTAAAAATGTCCCTCACGGAATTCAGCACCGTCATCACGCCGACATAGAGGTCTCCGCCGAATTCCTTAAGCGTGTGTGTGCAGACCGCCTGAACCGTGCAGTTTGTCGCCTGCACGATAAATCCCGAAAGCCCCAGAGAGGTTATTTTCCCGATAAGCTCGACGTTCGGCAGCATAAGCTCCCGCCTGAACCTGTAAAGCGTTTTTTTGCCGAAAAAGAACGACACCGCCCACGCCGCCGACACCGCCTGACTTATGACGGTAGCGACCGCCGCTCCCGCAATTCCCAATTTGAACGCAAAAATGAATATCGGATCAAGCACTAAATTCAAAGCCGCCCCGATAAACACCGTAAGCATTCCCGTCCTCGGGCGACCCTCCGCGTTTATAAACCCGTTCAGCCCCGTTGCAAGCATTGAAAACGGCGTTCCGAGAAGATAAATTCTAAGATACTCGTCAGCGTAGACATAAGACGCGTCCGACGCTCCGAAAAGGTACAAAACGGGCTTTCGGAAGATAAGACACCCCGCGCTTATCACCACCGAGCTTGCCAGAAGCAGCATAAAGCATTGCGAGAGGATATGCTCGGCTTTTTTGTCGTCGCGCGCGCCGCGGGCGATTGAAAACAGGGGAGTGCCGCCCTGCCCGAAAAGGTTGGTAAACGCCGCCACAAGGCTTGTCAGCGGGAACGCAAGCCCTATCCCCGTCAAAGCCATATTTCCTATATCCGGCAGATGCCCTATGTAAATTCTGTCAACTATGTTGTACAGAAGCTGCACCATCTGCGCGAACAGCAGCGGTACAGCCTGCGAAATTATGTTTTTCCGTACAGAACCCTGTGAAAAATCGCTGTTCATAACTACTCACTCCCGTACATATTATACCATTTTAACCGCTCCCCGTCAAGTACAAAAAAAGCGGCAGAGCCTGAACTCTGCCGATGTAAATTAAAGATTTCTCAAATCCATTCTGTTCAGCACGCCGTCAACGTCTATCCCGGGGTGCGTGTAGTATATCTGAAGAATTTGTTTTGCAAGGGAAACGTCTATTTTCCTGCGTTTTGCAATTTCCTCCGCAGATTTTTGTTTTTCCGCGTCGGTCATCACTTCCGCAACCACTTTCGCAATATCGATTTTTTCACCCGACATAATGTATTCCTCCCGCCAGACTTTAAATACATTATATCATTCGCCGCCCGGTTTGTCAAGCCGTTATCCGTACACAAGCAGGTCGAAAAAATGTGAATCCCTCGATAAATATTCCCGCTCGCCGTCTTCCGTGAAAAACGAGATGACCAACGTCCCGTCCGACAATCTTCTGAATTCCGCAAGCTCCTGTATGTCCTCGGGCGTCTCGAAAACCACCCCGTCAATTTCGCCCGTTTTCGTGTCAAGGTCATAGATAGCGCAGTCTTTCCCGTCAAGCTCTGCAAACTGTATTTCGTTTTCCGATACCGCATACCACACATCTTTCGCAATAAGCTCAAAGCCGTCCTCGGTTTTTTTCATAATGCGCTTATGCTCTTTCGTGCCAACTGTGTATGAAAGCGCAAAATAGTCGCCGCGCTTATAAAAATCCTGTATCAGTGTATTCTCGGGAACCTCCGTAAATTCCTGCGAGCCGACAACTTCGTAGTTATCGCCGATTTCCTTGATATACAGTGTGTTGTTTTCCTTTTCCAGCCCGTACAGTTTCCCCTCGTCTGTGAAAAAGCGTATTTCCCCGTCTAAGCTGAACTCGTCAATCGACAATTTTCCGCCGTTTATGCCGACCTCCCACAAACAGGTTGAATTGTCGTCATTCCCGTACAGCAAAACCCTGTTTTCGTCAAGCTTTACAGGAGTAAGGAGAGTAATTTCCTTATCCGTGATTTTAAATTCTTGAAGATTCCCCGTCACCCTGTCGATTATGACAACCGCGTCCGCATAATCCGCCGTCGAGTAGCATTCAAGGTAATATCTGTCCTGAATTACGACATGAACGCCCGAGCTGTAAAACCATTGAAAATCGTCAACAGGCGTGAAAATGCCGTCCCCGCCGAACAGCCCGTCCTTTTGTTTTTCTACGGACGTTACAAGATAGTCGTCCTTGCCGATTGCCTCGCGGATATAAAATTCCATTTCCTCATATTCCTTGAACATATCGGAAAGCTCAATCCGCACTGGCTCGGGCAGGGGAGCGGCAGGCACGTCGGGGTAAAGGTCCTCGTCGGGGCTCGAAGAATATGTTTCGTGCGGTTCTTTCGAGGAATTATCGCTGTCACCGGGCGAGAGCGGGGAAGCGGTGATGTCAAGCGACGCTCCGCTATTCAAATTCGGAGAATGTCCAACGTTTCCGACTTTCAGCACGACAAACGCCGCGCATGCAGCACCCGCAAGCACAACCCCCGCCGCAGGCAGAAGCCTTATCGCCTTTGCGCGGGATTTTTTTCCTGATAATTCAAGCTTTTTTCCCGCCTCGTCGATAAATTTTTCGTCGATGTCGTTCACAAGGCTTGCAAAATCGATTTTTTTCAATTCAATACACCCTTTCGTTCCAAAAATTCAATAAGCCTTTTCCGTTCGCGTTTGAGGATGTTGTAAACGTTCGACTCGGAAAGCATCAGAGCCCTTGCAATCTCGTCCACGCCGCAGCAGTACCAGTATCTTAAAACCAGCGTCTCGCGCTTTTTCTTCGGCAGCCCCGCCAGAAACAGGTTCACCGCGGAAAGGATTTCGTGCCGCTGCGCAGTCTCCTCAACGGAGTATTCCGACGCCAGGTCGTAAATTTCGTCGATAACGCAGGTATCAACGCCGCTGCCGCGTTTTTGCGCGAGGTTTTTCTTCAGCTCGTCCAGCGCGGCGTTTCGTGTGATTTTCGCGAAATACGCTCTGAGAGAATTCGGCTTTTGCGGCGGGATAGTCTCCCACAGCCGCATAAGCGCGTCGTTCACGCATTCCTCGGCGGAGGTGCGGTCGTTCAGTATGTTTTCGGCAACATGCGTGCAAAGCGCGCCGAATTTTTTCTGCGTTTCGACGAGCGCGTTTTCGTCTCTTGCAAAGAACCGCTCGATTATTTCCGCATCTTCCATTTACTCACCCCTGTAGGTATAGACGATTTTTATAAAGGGAATTGGTCAACTTGGGGGAAACTATTTCCCGGTTTACAGTTTACAGTGTACAGTGAATAGTAGTATGTGCGTTCGCTTTGCGAACGCTTATTTAGATTGTCCGAAAGTTTATCGGCAACTTCTCCTCTTTGTGACAATCTAAAAGCGTTCGCAAAGCGAACGCTCCTTATACTGTTCACTGTTCACTGTACACTGTAAACTGAAAATCCTCCATTGCGCTTTGCGCAATGGAGGATTTTCCTGCTGGCGGAAGCGGAGGGATTCGAACCCTCGGTACGTTGCCGTACAACTGATTTCGAGTCAGTCCCGTTATGACCACTTCGATACGCTTCCGTGACTATAATATTATACACTTTTTCCGCCTGTTTGTCAAGGGGATTTTAAAATTTTTTTGCCTGCCCGATAAAAAGAAATTCCACAAAATTGAATTTTCCGAGTAATTTTATTCAATTTGCATAAAAACTATTGCAAATGTTAGAAAAATATGTTATACTTATAATAAGTATTTGGGAACGGAGGTGCTGATATGAATGTCGATTTGCCCGAGAGGTACGAGAAAAATCTCGCGCAGATGGTCTTTCAGGACAGGGATTCCCTGCATTTGTACAGAAATGTGCGGGATAACGTCCTTTTGCCGCTGTCGGGGGAGTCTTGCGGCGTTTCGAGTCTTTCCGAGCTCCGCGAGTCGGGGATTATAGAGCGCGAGTCGCTCGGCGTGTTCGATGTTTTTCTTGAGCGCATCGAGGAGGGCATTATAAACGGCACGGATAAAAGCAGCATCAGCACCGATATTTCACTAAAGCTCCCCGAGTGGGAAAATTATCATATGTGCCATATCCATTCCCAGCTTTTAAAGGACAGCGGCGGGAAAATCACCGATATTCATTTTGTGATAACGCCTTATTCCGAAAGCACGATGTTCAATCATGAAATTCTGGGAGTTTTCACGTCGGATAAAAGCCCGCAGCTTCTGGGGCAGAGAATTCGCGCTGTTATGGACAGCCACCCCGATGATGAAATCGCGTTTATTCAGTTTGATGTCGAGCGTTTTAAGATTGTAAACGAAAAATACGGCGTTGACAAGGCGGACGCTCTGCTGCGGTTTTTCGGGGATTCGCTCGCGCTTATCTGCAACGACGATCAGCCGTTCTGCCGCCTTACAGCCGATGTTTTTATGATAGTAACTCCGTTTAAACAGCGCGATGAGCTTATCGCCTTCATTCACAAGATAGAAAGCCTGCTTACGGGGTACGACGGCATGCAGTACAGGCTTATTTTCGGCGTTGCGGTGGTTGATGACCGAACTCTTCACACAAGGCGGCACGGCGATAACGCGTCCATTGCGCGGCAGGCGATAAAGGGCAGTGCGATGGAGAATATCGGCTTTTTCGACAGCTCCATGCGGGCGGGAATTCGTCATAAACAGATGATTGAAGAGGATATGCAAAAGGCTCTGTTGAACGGCGAATTCAAGATGTTCCTACAGCCGAAATATTCGATAAGCACCGGCAGGATAATCGGCGCGGAGGCTCTGGCGCGGTGGTTTCACCATGACAAGGGTATGATTTCGCCCGCGGATTTCATTCCCGTTTTCGAGAAAAACGGGTTTATCCGAAAGCTTGATTGCTTTATCTGGGAAGAGGCTTGTAAAAAGGTTCGCGAGCTTATCGATCTGGGGATAACGCCCGTGCCCGTTTCGGTCAACATTTCCCGCGAGTATGTTCACACATACGACGTTATCGGGAAACTACAAGAGCTTGTGAAAAAATACGATATTCCGACCTCCATGCTTGAGCTTGAAATTACCGAAACCGCCGATCAGACGGGCGTTGAGGACATTGTAAAGGCGATGAAGGCGGCGGGATTTACCATGCTTATGGACGATTTCGGGTCGGGGTATTCGTCGCTTAATGTGCTGAAGTCCACGCCGTTTGACGTGCTGAAGATAGACAAGGGCTTTCTGGCGGAATTTATGGACACCGAGCGCGGGCGTAAGATAATCGAGCATACTATCTCAATGTCCCGCGACATCGGGCTTGATATTATCGCGGAGGGCGTTGAAACGGGCGAGCAGGCGAAATTCTTAAGCCGGTGCGGGTGCGATTCGGCGCAGGGGTTTTATTATTCAAAGCCGCTGCCGTCGGAGGAATTCAACAAGCGGTTGATAGAAGTCAATAAATAAAAAACGCGCACGGCTTTATACCGTGCGCATTATTTTTGAACTTTTATTCATTCTCCTTGTTTTCGGGAATAGCAACCGCGCCTTTTTCCGCGCTTGCCGCGCCCGCCATGGAGATAATATCCGCGGCGCAGCCGACAATAAGTGCCGCGCCCAGCAAAATCGCCGTAAGCGAAACGGTGTTTTCGGGGTTCAGCCCGATAAACACGCCGATGCCGACGATAATAACGACAGGTATAAGCAGTATCCACCATTTCTTAAATCCCGCTTTTTTCAGGGTGAACATCTCCGGCAGCTTGATTATCCCGAAAACACCCGCGAAAATGCCCGCGATAATGGTGAAAACGCCGGTAATCTGGTCGGTCA
>CANRIQ010000088.1 GCA_947630655.1 uncultured Clostridia bacterium
ACCGCGCGGAGAATGCCCGCCTCGTAATTATAAAGCAATGTCACCGCAAGACCGAGGTCTATTATAAAAAGATAGTTGCGGGCTTCGGTGAAAATCGAATCGGAGACGTTCAGGGCGCGGAGAAGCGGCTCGATAAAAACCGCGATGCCGACTATTATAACCAAAGTCACCGCCGCCGAAAACGCAAGCGTTCTTGCCGCAGAACGGCGCATTTCTTCGTGATCTCCCGCGCCGAAGTTCTCGGCGATTACAATAGCAAAGCCCGTCACCAAGCCGTTTATAATGCTGAACAGCAGCGACACGACGGGCGCGGTCGCCCCCACAGCCGCAATCGAGTTATTCCCGAGATTATGTCCGATTATGATTATATCCGCGAGATTATAGGTCTGCTGGAACAAATTTCCAAGCAAAATAGGCAAAGCAAAGAAGAAAATAAGCTTTATCGGTCTGCCTTTAGTCAAATCCTTCAAAAAAACCGCCTCCCAAAGCACACACATACTATTCTAACACATTCAACCGCAAATTTCAAGGGTTTTAAGCTTTTAGAAGGAATTTTTTCGTGGGGGTTGCATTTTTAGAAAAATTATGATATAATAGAAATTGGAAGCTATTAGAAAGAGGTAAGAAATAAGAAGTAAGAAACGAGGAGTAAGAGGAAATTATGTCTGTAAATCTTCAGAAGGGGCAGAAGGTTGACCTTACAAAAAAGGACGCGGGGCTTAAAACCCTTATCGTGGGACTGGGCTGGGACGAAGCACCAAGAAAATTCTCGCTGTTTTCGCCGCACACGGACATAGACTGCGACGCGTCGGTTTTGCTTATCACCGAAGCCACAGGAAAGCTTGCGGGAGCAGCCGACGTGGTGTATTATGGCAACCTCACCCACCAGAGCGGCTCTGTGCGCCACTGCGGAGACAACCTTACGGGAAAGGGCGACGGCGACGACGAACAGATTATCGTGGAGCTTTCGAAGGTTCCCGAAAAATACTCAAAACTTGTGTTTGTTGTGACGATTTATCAGGCTAAAGAGCGAAAACAGCAATTCGGCATGATTAAAAACGCGTTTATCAGGATTGTAAACGCCGACAACGGCGAGGAATTGTGCAAATACAACCTGTCGGAAAGCTACGACGGCAAAACCGCGATGATTTTCGGCGAGGTGTACCGCTATAAGGGAGACTGGAAGTTCGGCGCGGTGGGAGAACCCACCAACGACAACGGCATCGGCGAAATGGCGGCGCGGTTTCAGTAAGGCTTGTCCGAAAGGGCTGTAAAAATTATACAACAGGAGGAAAAAATATGACCAAGAAGCTTGTTATCATTTCGGGGATTATCGCTATTGCGGCTCTTGCGGCTGCGGCGGTGGCGTATTTTCTCGTGGGAAAGACAAATTTGCTTGACAAGTGGGAGCTTGACTTTAACGACGAATTTGACGACGACGAGGAAATTTGACCCTTTTCCGTTAAAAATCAAGTGCCGCGGCAAAACCGCGGCACTTTTCATTCGGGGGACTATCCTCGGGCTATGCTGTGCAAAACCTCGGAATTAGTTGCAGCCGCAGCCGCAGCCGTTGTTGGAGTTGCCGCATCCGCAGCCGTTGTCGCCGTTGTTGCCGCAGCAGGACGAGATCAAGAGAATGAGAAGAATGATCCAGCAGCAGCTGTTGTTGCCCATGTTAAAACCACACATAATTGTGCCTCCTTAAAAAAATTAGTCGTTGAAACTTTAAGTTCCCCTGCGGAACCGCCGTTTCATAGTACATATTATGCCGAAGCGAAAAATTGGTTACAGGAGAATGTGCGGTTTGAAAAAATACGACCGCCGCCCGGGGAATGGGCGGCGGCCGACATTTTGATTGGAGGATTTGATTTTGACTTTCCTTCTGTTTTTATTCTAGCATATTTGTTTTCAAAAATCAATAATTATTACAAAATTGTAACCTTTTTGTAACCTTTTTGTAACCTTTTAGTCCAAAGCGGACGGAATTATGAAATTATTGTGAAAATTTTCAAAAAAACTCTAGTCAAAATATATGTTTTGTGGTATAATGAAAATAGTGCGTAATTGCCGTACAGAGATTTGTGTGCGGAAATACGGCGCAAATTGTTGGGAGAAGGCGGCATTGCCGCTGGGTTGAAATGGACTATTTATAAGTATGTTACAAAAAGGACTTAACCGATGATATATCTGGATAACGCCGCTACGACTAAGCCTTGCGGCGAGGCTGTGAACGCCGTTCGGGAAGCGATGAACGGCTGCTTTGGGAACGCAAGCTCCCTGCACAAAATTGGAACGCTTTCTATGCAGACCATATCCCGCGCGAAAATGACCGCGCTCGGGGCGGTTTCGGGGACAAAAACGCCCTTCGACGGGGAGGTTATCTTTACGTCGGGGGCTACGGAGAGCAATAATACAGCTATTCTCGGGGCGGCGGAGCGTTGCCGGAACAGAAAAAGGATCGTTACCACCGCGATTGAACACCCGTCTGTTGCGAAAACAATGGAAATTCTCGAAAAAAGGGGTTTTGAGGTGGTTCGGCTTGCGCCGAGGGACTATAAAAACCATGCCGAATTTGAGGACGCAATCTGCAATGCCGTGGACGAGAACACATTTCTTGTATCGGCTATGGCTGTGAACAACGAAACGGGGTATTTCATCGACACGGCAAGGCTGTACAAGGAGATAAAAAGCCGTTTTAGAGATGTCTGCGTACATATCGACGCGGTTCAGGGCTTTTTGAAGGTGCAGCTTTGCGGCGACCTTATAAGCGTTTCGGGGCATAAAATTCACTCCCCGAAGGGCATTGGGGCGTTGTTCATAAAAAAGGGCGTGAGAATTCCCCCGCTGCTTGCGGGCGGCGGTCAGCAGGGCGGCTTACGCTCGGGAACAGAGCCCGTCGAGCTTATCGCGGGGTTTTGCGCGGCAATAGAGGCTTATCACGGCGAGCGGGAGAGGTTTTCGGAGCTTAAAGATTATCTTTTGGAAAAGCTCTCGGAGATACCCGATATTAAGCTTAATTCCGACGTGGAATGCGTGCCGAATATCGTGAATTTCAGCGTGAGGGGCGTGCGCTCCGAGATTATGCTTCATTCCCTCGAGGAGGACGAAATTTATGTGTCAAGCGGCTCGGCGTGCTCTAAGGGCAAGAAAAGCGGCGTTTTAGGCGCGCTGGGGGTATCCGACAAGGACGCGGACTGCGCTGTGAGAGTGTCGTTCTGCGCGGAAAATACCAAAGACGAAATTGACAGTCTGGTGAAAAAAATCGGCGAGACTGTGGAACGTGTCAGAAGGTAACCGGCGGGGTTGACAAAGTTTACAATCCGTGAAAATTGAAGGAGCTGTTCAAAAGGTTCGGAGGGTCAGAAGATGAACATTCTGCTTGTGGGAGCGGGAGGAGCCGTGGGCGCGGTAATGCGCTATTTAATCAGCCTTATCCCGTACAAGGGGGCGTTTCCCCTGCTGACGCTTATAACAAATCTGCTGGGTGCAGTGATTATCGGGTTTATCAGCGGAATTGCCGAAAAGAAACTCTCGCCCCGCGCGGTGCTGTTTCTAAAAACGGGTGTGTGCGGCGGATTTACAACTTTTTCCACATTCTCGCTCGAAGCGTATGAACTGCTGAGTTCGGGGAAAACCGCTCTCGCGGCGGTATATTCGGTGCTGAGTGTTGTGCTGTGCGTGGCGGGAGCGTTTTTGGGAACGGTTATCGCGCGAAAATTCGTTAAAATATAACTGTAAGAGGTTGGATTAAATGGAAGAAATTGTATTGGCAAAATATGGGGAAATTGCTCTCAAGGGCGAGAACAGAAGCTCGTTTGAGGACATTCTCGTGAAAAATATCAGGCGGCGGCTGAAGAAAATCGGCGAATTCGCGATTTCTCGGCGGCAATCCACCGTTTACATCGAGCCGCTGAACGAAAACGCGGACATAGACGCGGCGGTCGAGGCACTCAAAAAGGTGTTCGGGATTGGCGCAATACAAAAATGCGCGGTGTTCCCGAAAGATTTTGACGAGGTTGTGCGGAATTTGAAGGAATATCTCGACGGCGCGCTTTCGTGTGCGAAAAATTTTAAGGTTGAAGCTAAACGCTCGGACAAGAGTTTTCCGATGAAGTCGCCCGATATACAACAAAGGCTTGGGGACGCGGTATTGGACGCATTCCCGCACCTCAAGGTTGACGTACATAACCCCGAAGTGACCGTAAGGCTGGAAATCCGCGACAAGGGCGCGTATCTCTCGGCGGAACGCATTATCGGCGCGGGAGGTATGCCTGTCGGAAGCAGCGGAAAGGCTCTGCTGATGCTGTCGGGGGGGATTGACTCCCCTGCCGCGGGTTATATGATGGCAAAACGGGGATTGACGGTCGACTGTATACACTATGTAAGCCCGCCCTACACCTCGGACAGAGCGAGAATGAAGGTTGAAAAGCTTTGCGAGGAGCTGACGGAATACTGCGGGGATATACGCTTTTTCTGCGTGCCGTTTACGGAAATTCAGGAGAAGCTGCGCGACTTTTGCCCCGAGGAGCATTTTACCGTGCTTATGCGGAGAATGATGGTGAAAATCGCCAACAAAATCTGCGAGCGCGAGGGCTACGGCGGGATTATCACGGGAGAGAGTTTAGCTCAGGTGGCGTCGCAGACGCTTCCCGCGCTGTACTGCACGAACGCCGCGGCGGAATTTCCCGTGTTCCGTCCCGTTATCGGAATGGACAAGATCGAAATTACCGAAATTGCGCGGAAAATAGGCACTTTTGAAACGTCAATCCTGCCGTATGAGGACTGCTGTACGGTGTTTTCGCCGAAGCACCCGAGAACCCGTCCGAAAATAGAGGAAATTCTCACTGCGGAAAAGGCTTATGACTTTGACAAGATGATAAACGAGGCTGTAGAAAAGACCGAAGTAAAGCGGTTTAAGTACGGCGAGAGGACGGTGTTCCTCTGATGACTAATGTTGAGCTACAGCTTCGGGCAAGGCTTAAAAAGCTGGTGAAAATCTGCACCGAAAAAGGGCTGAAGCTGGCGACGGCGGAAAGCTGTACGGGCGGTATGATCTCGGAATTGATAACCGCAATTTCGGGAAGCAGCGCGGTTTTCGAGTGCGGGGTATGCTCCTACTCGAACAGGATAAAACACGAGGTGCTGGGGGTGTCGGAGGAAACTCTCGAAAAGTTCACCGAATACAGCAAAGAATGCGCCGAGGAAATGGCAAAAGGCGCGCTGAAACTCTCGGGCGCGGACATTGCGGTATCTACGACGGGCGTTGCGGGTCCGTCGGGCGGGACAGAGGAAAATCCCGTCGGGACGGTGTATATCTGCGTGTGTACAAGGCAATTTGAGGTTACGAAAAAGCTTCTGTTTACGGGGAGCAGGCAGAAAATACGGTGTAAAGCGTCGCAGGAGGCTCTCAAAATGCTTTTTGCGGCTATAGATAAATTAACAAAATTAACACATAATTCAGGGGGAAAATAATCATGCCTTCATACTTAGACGACAACAATTTTGACGAAAACGGTCATATTAAGAAAAATCTTACGGGGAACAACAAAACTCCCAGCAAAAAGGACATCGCGCTTGACAAGCTGGAAATGTCGGGCTCTTCCGCTCCCAAAAGGAAGAAAAAAAGCGACAAGATAAACGGCAGAGGGAACGCAAATCCGTTTGTGAGGTTTGCAATCGGGGCGTTTCCGCAGGCGGACGACCCGCCCGGAGAGAAGTTCAGGAAGGCGTTTTTGCTGCTGGCGACGGCGGTGCTTATAGGCGCGCTTGTCTTTCTCGGGTGGCAGATTTTCAGCATTGCAAAGGGCAGCGAGACTAACCGACAGCTTGCGGAAATCGCGGGTTCTCCGATAAATACATCCGGGAGATATTCCCAGCCCGACAGACTTGCAAACCCCGACCCGAACATCGCGACAAGCGCGGGCACGGATGAGCCCGAATATATCGACCTTACGCCCGTGGTGAACACGCCGCTTAACATCAACTTCAGCGAGCTGAAGGCGATAAATCCCGACGCGAGAGCGTGGATTAAGCTTACGGGGACGATGATAAACAACGTTGTCGTATGCACGAAGCCGGACGATGACAATTACTATCTGGAACACGATTTTTACGGCAAGGAGTCGGTTTCGGGAACGATTTTCTCGAGCTACGCGAATACCTGGGACGGAACAGACGACAATACCATTCTTTTTGGGCATAATATGAGAAACGGCGAGGGCTTCGCATATGTTATGCACTATGTTCCGAACGACAGCAGCAGCGAGCCGCTGGCGTTCTACAAGGTTCACCCGACCATTATGATGGCGACTCCCGACGGCGGCAGCGCGACCTACAAAATATTCGCGGGAATGATCTGCAATACTCAAGAGCAGTACGGAGAGGTGTTCAGATACATCGACAAGACAAAATTCCGCGACGCTGACGATTTTAACAGCTTTATTATCGACGTTATGGACAGAAGCTGGTTCTTTACCGACGTTGACCTGAAATACGGCGACGAGCTGCTTACGCTGTCAACCTGCTACTGGCCGCTGGGAAAGGAAATCGACACGCGCTGGGTGGTGCTGGCAAGAAAGGTTCGCCCCGGAGAGAGCGAATATGTCGATACTTCCAAGGCTTACCGAAACTATCAGGCTAAACTGTTTGACTACTATTATGAGCGTTTAGGCAGCTCGTGGTCGGGATCAGTCTGGGATAAGTCGAAGCTTTTAAGCTACTAAATTTCAACCGGTTTAAGGGGGAATTTCTATGGCAAATTTCGTTGAAAAGGAAAACGTTTTTTTGAGGATAGCAAAATACCTCTTCCCGTGGAAGGGCGACAAGCCGTCGGAGGTAATAAGAAAGCTTGTCTTCCTTACGGCGATGATTGTCCTTATCGTCACGCTTTCAATTATCTTTGTCTTTAAGGGGCGCGTGGCTATGGAGGACAAGGAAAACAACGACCTTGCGAATATGTTCCACGGGTCGAATGTTCAGATTGACACCACAAAGCGCGAGGAGCTTGAAAAGGAGTTTCCCGAGGTGCAGGAGCAGTTTTTGCCGCTGCTTGAGATAAACAAGGACGTTATCGGGTGGGTGACTATAGGAGCTACCGACCCCGAGGAAAAGCCGTTTATCGACTATGTTGTAATGCAGGGCGAGGATAACGACTACTACCTTAAGCACAACTACAAGGGCGAAAGCAGCATTTCGGGGGCGATTTTCGCGGACGCGAGAGCTCCGATTACCGCCGAAAAACGTCCCGCGAATATCGTGCTTTACGGGCATAATATGCAGTCGGGCGAGATTTTCGGGCGGCTTTCGAGATACTTCAACTACGGCTTCCAGAGCTCGGACCACAACGACATCACATTTTACAAAAATCACCCGACGCTGACGTTCAGCACGCTGTACGATACCTCGACATATAAAATCTTCGCGGGTATGCTGGTCAATACCGAGGAGGTTGCGGGAGAGGTATTTAAATACCACAATGTTCACGATTTTAAGACCAAGAGCGAATTCGACGAATACTGCGCGGCAGTGCTTGACCGCTCGACGTTTATAACCCCCGATGTGGATTTGCAGTACGGAGACGAAATTCTTACGCTTTCAACCTGCATTTACGGCTATCAGGAAGCGGCAGACCCGAGGTGGGTGGTTTTCGCAAGAAAGGTACGCGACGGCGAGAGCGAGACTGTCGACGTTGAAAAGGCGTTTGCAAATCCCAGTCCGCTGTTTTACGATATGTATTATGAGTACCTCGGCGGAAAATGGGAAGGCAGAAAATGGCCGGAAGAGATTATCAAGGGTTACAACAAATAATTCACTTAAAGTACGGAAAGGAATGACGGCTTATGGCTGAAATGGATATGGGGTTCGGTTCTAAAGAGCCCTCCGGCAGGAAAAAGAAAAAGAAGAAAAAACAAAGCCTCGGCGAAAGCATAGTGTCTAC
>CANRIQ010000089.1 GCA_947630655.1 uncultured Clostridia bacterium
CAGGATGTCAGTACGTGAACCAAAAGAGCGTCGGCACGGACGCCGACGCCCAAAGGTTCACGTTGACAGGATGTCAGAATAAAGGAGGGCTTAGAAATGCCGAAGGGGTCGGAAGAGCTTACTGCTGCGCGGAAGGACGAGATTATAAACGCCTGCGAAAAGCTGTATAAAACGCTGAGCTTCAAGGAAATTACGCTGAATAAAATCAGTGCGGAAACCAGCTTTACCCGCACATCGATCTACAATTATTTTCAGACAAAGGAGGAGATTTTTCTCGCTCTTTTACAGCGCGAATATGAGCTGTGGAATGCGGATTTGAACAAAATTATGCGCAAATTTCCCACGCTTTCAAAGGACGAATTTGCGGATAAAATCGCACGTTCTCTGGAAAAACGAAAACAGCTTTTAAAAATAATGTCGATGAACCATTACGATTTGGAAAGCAGCAGCCGCCCCGAGCGTCTTGCGGAGTTTAAGACGGCTTACGGGGAGTCGCTGCGGACGGTGATGAATTGTCTGGAGCAATTTTTTCCCGAGATGCCACCGGAGGAAAAGCAGGGCTTTTTGTACACGTTTTTCCCGTTTATGTTCGGCATTTACCCGTACACCTTCGTCACGAAAAAACAGCGCGCGGCAATGCAAAAAGCGGGTGTAAATTACGCGTTTATGTCGATTTATGAAATTGTGTTTAACTGCGTAAAAAGGCTGTTGGGGGAGTAATTTTGAATAAATTTTTGATTTTTCTGACAACGGTTTTTATCGCATTTTTTCTGTCTGCATGCGGGGAAACCGGGTCAAATAACAACCAAACCGAAAGTGAAAATTCTGCGGTTTTAAGCGAACAAATAATTTCACAAAACAGTGAAAAGGAGACATTGCCGATGCAAATAAAAATTCAAATCGGGGATAAAAAATTTACGGCAAATCTGGAGGATAACGAGGCTGCGAAAGAGTTCGCGCAGATGCTGCCGATTAGCGTTGAAATGCGGGATTACGGCGGTTTTGAAAAGGTCGGCGCGCTTGGAAAAACGCTTGCTTCAAACGACAGCCAAACTACAACTGTAGTGGGAGATATTGTGCTGTACAACTCCGATCAGATTGTTATTTTTTACGGCTCAAATTCGTGGAGCTACACGAGATTGGGACATATTGACGACTTTGGCGATATCGAAAGCGGAAATATCACCGCGGTATTTTCGCTTGAATAAACATTTTAGGAGGAATTTTTATGGAAAAAATCACACAGACTGCGGGCAGAAATTCGCTAGGAAAATTCGCGCCCGAATTCGCGCATTTTAACGACGATATTTTGTTCGGCGAGAATTGGAACAACACGGACATTGATCTTAAAACGCGCTGTATAATCACGATTGTCGCGCTTATGAGCTCGGGAGTTATCGATTCGTCGCTGAAATATCACCTCGAAAACGCGAAAAATCACGGCGTTTCCCGCGCGGAAATTGCCGCTGTAATTACGCATGTTGCGTTTTATGCGGGTTGGCCGAAAGCGTGGGCGGTGTTCAACATGGCTAAAGAGGTGTGGAACGAGGGGAATTCCGAGCTGTCCGAAAAAGAAAAATTTCAGAGCGAAATTTTGTTCCCGATAGGCGAACCAAACGACGCCTTTGCGAAATTTTTCATCGGGCAGAGCTACCTTGCGCCGATTTCAAAAGAGCAGGTCGGGATTTTCAACGTCACGTTTGAGCCCGCTTGCCGCAACAATTGGCACGTTCACAACGCGGATAAAGGCGGCGGACAAATTCTGATTTGCGTCGGCGGGCGCGGGTATTATCAGGAGTGGGGCAAGCCCGCGGTTGAAATGCGCCCCGGCGACTGCATAAACATTCCCGCGGGTGTAAAGCACTGGCACGGCGCGGCTCCCGATAGCTGGTTTTCGCATCTGGCAATCGAGGTGCCGGGAGAAAACGGCTCCAACGAGTGGCTTGAGGCTGTTGACGACGAGCAATACGGTGCTTTGAAATAATTTTTTGGAGGTAAAATTATGAAGAAATTAGTAGCCTATTTTTCGGCAAGCGGAGTTACCAAAAACGCCGCGGAATGCCTTGCTAAAGCCGCAAACGCGGATATTTACGAGATAAAACCCAAAGTCCCGTACACGCAGGCTGACCTCAACTGGATGGATAAAAAATCGCGCAGCTCCGTTGAGATGAACGACAAGGAAAGCCGCCCCGAGCTTGCGGATAAAAACGTTGATATTTTGCAGTACGATACGATTTTTCTCGGATTTCCGATCTGGTGGTACACCGCTCCGCATATCGTGAATTCGTTCCTTGAGAGCTATGATTTTTCGGGCAAAAAAATAATTTTGTTCGCGACATCGGGCAGCAGCGGACTTGGAAAATCAGCTGCTGATTTGTCGCAAAGCTGCCCCGGCGCACAAATTATCGACGGCAAAATGCTGAACGGGAAATTGTCCGAAGCCGAACTTAAAAAATGGGCGGAAAGCGTGTAATAATGCGGGTTTAAAAGCTGTCGGGACGTCAATTGACGCCCCGATTTTTTTATTTTAGTGCGAAATAATGCTGTCATTATTGCTAAAAACGGATGTAAAAATTTGTGAAAATTTTTCTTCATAAGACAGTTGTAGTGTGTTGACAAATGAAATAAAATATGATATTATTATATAAGACAACTGTAGTGCGAAAAGTGAGGTAATAAAATGAAGAAAAAGATAATTAAGCTTGGCGACGCGGAATTAAAGGTTATGAACGTGCTGTGGGACGAGGGGAAATGCACCGCAAAATACGTTTCCGACGTTCTTTCCGAGCGTTTCGGGTGGAACATGAACACGACCTACACGCTGATAAAACGATGCATAAAAAAAGGCGCGATAAAGCGCACCGAGCCCGATTTTATGTGCCGCGCGCTTGTGTCCCGCGAGGCTGTGCAGGAGGCTGAAACAAACGAGCTGCTTGATAAATTGTTTGACGGGTCGGCGGATAAGCTGTTTGCCGCGCTTGTCGGGCGGAAAAATCTCACTCCGGAGCAGATTAAAAAGCTGAAAAAAATTGTCGGTGATTTTGATGACAATACTTGATTTGAGCGTTTCCGGGGCGGCGATGATAATTTTTTTCACGCTGATACGCGCTGTTTTTATACATAAAATTCCGAAAAAAGCGTTCGTTTTGATGTGGGAAATCGTGATTTTACGCCTGCTGCTGCCGGTGAAAATCCCCTCTGTAATGAGCTTTTTCACGTTTACGGAGAAATTTTTCCCTCAAAAAATTACTTCCGAAAATATTGAAAATTCAGGTTTTTCGGTTTATGAAAATCATTTTTTCAATTCTGTTTCAACGCAAAATTCGTTTTCATTTTGGGGGATAATTTTGTTTTGTGGAACTGTAATTTCTGCGTTAATTTTTATCGTTTTGTATTTAATCGGTTTCAGGAAATTTCGCTTTGCAAAGCGGTTTGACGCAATATTGCCCGAAAATATCCGGCTTCGGCGTAAAGTTGAAATTCGCGTATGCGAGGGGATTTCTTCGCCGCTGACATACGGAATTTTGAAGCCCGTAATTCTTCTTCCGAAATCGTTTAATCTAAAAAATTCAAAGCGGACGGAATTTGTTTTAACGCATGAATTTGTACATATAAAACACATTGATTTTCTTCGCAAAATTGCTGTTATTACCGCGGTTTGCGCGCATTGGTTCAACCCGCTTGTTTGGGTGATGTTTGTGCTGTTTAATCGCGATATTGAGCTTGCCTGCGACGATGAAACGATTAAAATTATCGGGCGGGAAAACCGTAAAGATTACGCGTTGACGATGATTGAACTGCTTGATGATAAGACAAGTGTCTTATATAATTATTTTTGCAAAAACGCGGTTGAGGAACGCATTTTGTCGATTGTAAATAACAGCAAAAAAGGCGTTTTTTCATGCGTTTTTGCAAGCATTTTATCGCTTTTTGTAATTGCCGTTTTTGCAACCTCATCTTCGTTTAATAATCGGATAAAACTCGATGATATCGACGGATTTGAGCATTTTTTTGATACCCCGATAACGGGGATAACGCTTGCGGCGGGTGATGATAACGAGCATCTGATTTATGCGCGCGGAGAGCCGTTTATTGAGTGCTGGAGCGAATTTTTCGGCGGTCTTGAACTGCGGAAAACAAGCGGAAAAATTTTTCCGGAAACCGGAAAAATTACCATCGAAAACGAAGAGAATTCCTTTGAATTTTCTGTTATCGGAAGCGATTTTTTTGTTATTAACGGCAATTTTTACGAGTGCAAAAGTCCCGTTAAAATGCCGTTTGACAAGATGCTTAATCCGTTCGGCACGGGGTCGGACGATAATATAATTTTAGGCGATTTTTAGGAGGAATTTTTTATGATTGAAAATGTATCAAGTAACCTTCAGACGTACAATTTTTCACCGGCAAGGAAAACCGAAAGTATCAGCGGATCGTTTGATAATGCGCTCTCAGAGGCACAAAACCGGCTTTCTGACGAGCATATTCTTATGAAAAATGCACCCGAAAAATGGGTTACCGAGGCGGAATATTCTGCGGACGCTGTTGAAATTGCGGAAAAATTTTTGCGTGATGAACTCGGAATTGACGCTTCAAAAATTGAGCCGACGCACGAAATTTCTCCCGAGCAAACGGAGTGGCTGAAATCGCGCCATGATTTCTCGTCAATGAGCCGATATGAGATGTATTCGTTCGTAAACGACAGCGGGCAAACGCAGTACGGCTTTAAATACACGCCCGAATTCAGCAATTTTTTGGGCGATTTGATGTACCTCGGCATTTTTTCAAAGCAGGAATTGAAGGTTGATTTGTGGGTTGAACCGATTGACACGAGACCCGGCGGATACAGCAGCGTTATTTCAACCAATTTGTCCGAATATATGGGCGGCAGCGCGTTTGATTTTACGCGTGCTGCGGTTTCAAATCTTGAAAATATGTGGAATTTTTACAACGAGCGTTCTAAAGGTATTTTTGCGGTTGACGGCGACAGCGAGTTTGCAGAGCTTATAAAGGAGCATTTTTTGCCGCTTCAGAAACAGTTTTTAGAGCTGATTGAAAAGCTGTTTAAAAATGATGATGATACACCGCAGAATATTGTAAATCCGCATATTGAGGATATTTCCGAAAAGCTGAAAGAGGATTTTGGCGAGCTGATTTAATTTTTATGCGGCAACTTTTCCGTTTTGTTATAATCTATTGTGTTCGCGAAGCAAACACCTTCTACTGTGCACTGTTCACAGCGTTATCCGCGAAGCGGATAATGCGTGCCCTGTAAACTGAAACCCCCATTACGCAAAGCGCAATGGGAGTTTTTTTCTACAAGCTTTCGCCTGTTGGCAGTTTACAGTGTACAGTGTAAAGTGTACAGCAAAGGAATCCGCTTCGCAGATTTTTCTGATTGTATTTAAATTTATAGGCAACTGTTAATCCTTGTGACAATCTAAAAAGCGTTCGCCTCGGCGAACGCTCCTTATACTGTGCACTGTTCACTGTGCCCTGTAAACTGAAAACTCCCTATTACGCTTTGCGTAATAGGGAGTTTTCAGTGGAGCTGATAATCAGATTCGAACTGATGACCTCATCCTTACCAAGGATGTGCTCTACCAACTGAGCTATATCAGCGCACTTTTTCAACAACAATAGTATTATACCACATCATTCTCACTTTGTCAAGGGGTTTTAAAAAATTTTTCTATTGATTTTTGGCAAAAAATATGGTATACTTATAATAGTTGTATTTTAACGGATAAATTTGGAACTTTTTTCCTTTTTAAGGAGGGTTTTTCGTGAGGATGTTGAATATAGGGTTCGGGAACTCTGTAAACGCCGACAGAATTGTCGCTGTTGTAAGCGCGGACGCCGCTCCCATAAAGCGGATTGTTCAGACGGCAAAGGATAACGGAACGGCTGTCGACGCAACCTGCGGACGGAAAACCCGCTGCGTTATTATCTGCGACAGCGGACATGTCGTGCTGTGCGCGATGACTCCCGAAACGATAACGTCCCGCGACGCGGACGCCTGACGGAAAGAGAGGTATTTTTATGAGCGGTACATTGTTTGTGGTATCCGCCCCCGCAGGGTGCGGCAAGGACACTATTTTAAATGAGGTTTTCAAGAGAAGCAGCAGCGCGGGCTACGCCGTCTCTGCGACTACGCGCGCTCCGCGTGAGGGCGAGGTGGACGGCGTTCACTATTGTTTTCTCTCAAGAGAGGATTTCAAGCGGAAAATCGCCGAAAACGAGGTGCTGGAGTACACCGAATATTGCGGCAATTTCTACGGAACTCTCAAAAAGAACGTTGAGGATTTGTTAGCGTCGGGAAAGGACGCTGTTCTGAAAATCGAGGTTGAGGGCGCAATGAACATAAAACGGCAGTTTCCCGAAGCACGGTTAATCTTCATCCTGCCGCCGAGTTGGGAAATTCTGGAAACACGTCTCAGAAACCGCGGCACGGAAACCGAGGATAAAATCCGCGAGCGTATCGCGCAGGCGCGCACGGAGCTTTCGTTTGCGGAGAATTACGACTATCTTGTGGTAAACGACGACCTTGAAGAGGCGGTTTGCGATATGCTGGCGATTTTCCGCGCCGAAGGGCTTCGGAAAGCCAACTGCGGGGATCTGCTGGAGCAGTTTAAATGACGGGTTACGCGCTGGTGGCGGTGGAAAACACGCTTTTTGCGTTTGATACGCTGTTTTCGTACAGAATTCCGTTTGAGCTTTCCGATAAGGTGTGCGCGGGCGTGAGAGTTGTCGTGCCGTTCGGGCGGGGCAACAAAAAGCGCATAGGGCTTGTTATGAAGCTGTCCGAGGAACCTTCGGAGGGCGGCGGCTCTTTGAAAATAATCAAGGGCATTTTGTCCGTCATTGATGAACAACCCGTTATTTCCGGGGAGCTTTTAAGGCTTTGCGAATGGCTTCGTGATAACACCTTCTGCACCTATTACGACGCTTTTCGTACAATTCTCCCGCCGGGGCTTAATTATTCCCTCAAAACGAGGTATAATGTCAATAAAGAGTTTTCGGGACAGCTTACCGTGGGCGAAAATTCCCTTTATACACAGCTTTTGTCCGCAGATAAGACAACCTTTGAGGCTCTTATACAGGGCAATAAGGAAATTGTCGAAAGGCTGACGGAAAAGGGCGCGCTTTGCGAGACAGCCGACGCGAAAAGGCGCGTCGGAGATGAAAACGTCCGTATGGCGCGGGTCGTGGTGGTTTTCAGCGACGACGTCGGAGAGCCTCTTGATGAAAAGCTGTCGCCGAAACAGCGTGAGGTTATGGAGTTCCTTTCGAGTTCGGACGGAGCGTCGGTTCACGAGATTTGCTACAATTGCGGGGTAACCTCGGCGGTGGTAAAGCGGCTTGCGGAAAAGGGACTTATAGAGCTGTATGAAAAGCAGATTTTCCGCCTTGAAAGCAGCGAAGCGGCAACCGAAAGCCCCGATGATATAGTGCTGTCGGATAAACAACAGCAGATTTTTGACGGGATAAAGGCTCTTATGGACGATACCGAGCCCCACTGCGCGCTTATCCGCGGAGTTACGGGGAGCGGCAAGACCTCGGTGTTTATAAAGCTGATAAACGAGGCGTTGAAACAGGGAAAATCGGCTATGATGCTGGTTCCCGAAATATCCCTCACGCCGCAGACGGTCGGAAAATTCCGCCGCCTTTTCGGAAACGGGGTCGCCGTTATGCACAGCTCTCTGTCGCTTGGAGAACGCGCCGACGAGTACAGGCGCGTAAGCTCCGGCAAAGCGCGGATTGTTATCGGGACGCGGTCGGCGGTGTTCGCGCCGGTGCAAAATC
>CANRIQ010000090.1 GCA_947630655.1 uncultured Clostridia bacterium
CGCTGTACAACGCGTTTAAATTTGGCGCACCGCCTCACGCGGGTATGGCTCCGGGAGTTGACCGTATGATAATGCTTCTCACGGGAGAGGAGAGCATCCGCGAGATAATCGCGTTCCCGCTTAACTCCAACGCGCAGGATATGCTGCTTGGCGCGCCTACCGAGGTTACGGAACAGCAGCTCCGCGAGGTTCATATTAAGGTCAGAAAACAGAATTAAAAAAACTGCCGGTTTTCCGCAAAAGGAAAATCGGCAGTTTTTATATACAACAGGTTTACGCGTCGCGCTCGGCAATACTTTCAAGCTCGGCTTTTGTCGGCTCCTTGTAGCCGATTTTTTTAAGCAAAAGCATGTGCGTCATGCCGACCACTATCGGAAGATAAAACGTGATTATCCGCCAGAGCATTATTGAAACGCCCGTGTAGCTTCCGAAAATGTCCTTGAAGAAGCCCGCATAACCGAGCTCCGCCGCGCCCATCGCCCCCGGAAGCGGAATAAACGACGAAATCATCTGAACATACGCCTGATAGGAAATTATCTGCAAATAATTCGAGTTTTCCAGACCGAAGCCGAGATATAATGCATAGGAAATGCTGAACTGAAATGTAAGCTGCAAAACCGCGTACAGACACGACCTTGCTATCGTCCACAATTTGCCTTTAAGGAACATAAAATTTTCGTGAAACTTGTTTATCTCGCGGGTGAGGTAAAGCCGCCATTTCAACGGGTTTTTCACTATCTTCATTTTAGAAAGCAGAGTTATAACCGCATTTGCGGCTTTAAGAGTGCCTTTTGTCCACACGGCAATGCTTATCAAAAAAACGATAACTCCGAAATTCACCGCGAAGCCTATAAACACAAACGGCATAAAGCCCTTGCTTTTAAGGTCGCCGCCGAACCGCCCGAAGCCGATAAGCAGCGTGAACGCCGAGTAAATTGTAAGCACAAACTGATAGACGATAAACCTCGACAACAGAGCGGTAAGCCCCGCGCCCAGCGGCACTCCGAACTGCGTGAAATAATAAGCCTGCATGGGCTGTCCGCCCGACGCAAACGGGGTTATGCAATTGAAATACTGCCCGATTATCGTATTTGCCCACGAATGGCGGAATTTTGCCTTCGGGATAAGAAGTTTCAACAGCGAGTGTACCGTCGCGCTCTCGCAAAGCCAATACCCCGCCATAAGCATCACCGCAATTACAAGAAAAATCGGATTTACCGCCTTTAAAGCGTTCAGGATATTTTTGGGCTTATCCACAAAAAACAAGTACGCCAGCATTATTACAAAGGCAATACCGCATATAATAAGATTAAATTTGCCGCTTTTTTTACCTCGTTTTTCCATAAATTTACTCCAATCTGCCGCATAATTACATTATAATAGAATTCCCGTTTTTTGTCAAGGGCTTTTTTGCTTACAAATTCGTAATGTCCGCGAAACCGTTCTCTTGACATTTGGCACAAAAAGTGGTATAATAAAGTGTTACTAATTAAGAATTAGAATTTGAGGGAAACAAAATGAACGATTATAAACACGAAATTGAAAGACGGCGCACGTTTGCGATAATTTCCCACCCCGACGCGGGAAAAACCACGCTTACCGAAAAATTTCTCCTGTACGGAGGGGCAATTTCCCTGGCGGGGGCGGTTAAGGGAAAGAAAAACGCCCGCCACGCCGTTTCCGACTGGATGGAGATTGAAAAACAGCGCGGAATTTCCGTTACGTCGTCGGTTATGCAGTTCAACTACAACGGCTACTGCATAAATATTCTCGACACCCCCGGGCATCAGGACTTCTCGGAGGACACCTACCGCACGCTTATGGCGGCGGATTCGGCGGTGATGGTTATAGACGCTGCAAAGGGCGTTGAAAATCAGACGCGAAAGCTGTTTAAGGTCTGCGTTATGCGGAATATACCGATTTTCACGTTTATCAACAAAATGGACAGAGAATCCCGAAATCCGTTCGATTTGCTTGACGAGATAGAAAACGAGCTCGGCATCAAGACCTACCCCGTAAACTGGCCTATAGGCTCGGGAAAAGAGTTTAAGGGGGTATACGACCGCGAGCACAGGCATATTCTGTCGTTTGAGGCGAACAACGGCACGCGGGAGGTTGAAAAAACCGAGATTGACTTAAACGACGACAAGTTAGCCGAGCTTATCGGCGAAACAAACTGCCGCACCCTTCGCGACGACGTGGAGCTGCTTGACGGGGCGGCGGAGGAATTCAACTCGGAGCTTGTCGCAAAGGGAAAGCTGTCGCCCGTGTTTTTCGGGTCCGCGCTTACGAATTTCGGCGTTGAGCCGTTTTTGGAGAATTTTTTGAAGATGACTCCTCCCCCGCTTCCGAGGAATACCGAAAACGGCGTTGTTGACCCGTTTGATGAGGATTTCTCAGCGTTTATTTTCAAAATTCAGGCGAATATGAACAAGGCTCACCGCGACAGAATTGCGTTTATGAGAATTTGCAGCGGGCGTTTTGACAAGGATATGGAGGTTCTGCACGTTCAGAACGGGCGTACAATGCGCCTTTCCCAGCCCCAGCAGATTATGGCGAACGACCGCGAGGTCATCTCCGAGGCGTATGCGGGCGATATTATGGGCGTTTTCGACCCGGGAGTGTTTTCAATCGGCGATACGGTATGTTCTCCGAAGAAAAAAGTGATGTTCGAGGGAATTCCGACCTTCGCGCCCGAGCATTTCGCGAGAATTCGCCAGAAGGACACGCTTAAGCGCAAGCAGTTCATAAAGGGCACTACGCAAATCGCGCAGGAGGGCGCAATTCAGATATTCTCCGAACCGCAGAGCGGTTTTGAAGAGGTTATCGTCGGGGTTGTCGGTGTGCTTCAGTTTGAGGTTCTGGAATACCGCCTTAAAAACGAGTACGGAGTGGATATTATCCGCGAGGATCTGTCTTACGAATATATCCGCTGGATAACCAGCGAAAAGCACCTTGCGGGCGGTCTTGACGAGCTCAGAAAGCTGGTTATTACGTCAGATACAAAGCTTATACAGGATGTTAAAGGGAATTATCTGCTTATTTTTACAAGCGAATGGAATATAAAATGGGCGTTGGATAAAAACGAGGGTCTGGAGCTTGCGGAATTCAACCGCGACTGACAGAAGCTGTGTTTTTTCAACGCGGATAAACACAAATATGCCGAATTCGACGACCGATTTCGGCATATTTTTTTGTTTCGGTGAATTATAATTATAGTACAAGCGAGGTGGAAACCCGTGACTGTCTATGCGGATGTTCTGGTTATACTGAACCTGTACATAAATTACTTTTTGATACGTTCAACGGTACTTTTACTGCGGCGCGATGTTTCGGTAAAAAGATGCGTTTTCGGCGCGCTCGCGGGAGCGTTCGGAGCGTTGGTGATACTGCTGCCGCCGCTGCCGTTTTTTGTCATTGTTCTTGAAAAAACGGCTTTGGGCGCGATTATAACGCTTATTGTTTTCGGCAGGCAGAAGCTCTCGGATTTTGCGGTTTGCGCGCTGTTTTTTCTGGTGGTAAGCTTCATTTTTGCGGGACTTGCTCTTGCACTGTGGACGTTTGCCGCGCCCTACGGAATGGTTTTCGCAAACGGAATTTTCACGTTCAATATCCCGCTTTTCGCTATTGCCTGCTTTACCGCGGCGGCGTATTTTACCGTAAGGCTGGTGAAATACTTTTCGGACAGAAGACTTAAAAAAAGCAGGATCTGCAAGGTCAGAATTGTCCGAAACGGGAAAACTGCCGAGCTTCGGGGGCTTTGCGATACGGGAAACGGACTGAGGGATATTTTCAGCGGAAAACCCGTTGTTGTGTGCGAAGCGGAAAAGATAACCTGCGTTATTCCGCAGAATATTCTTGACTATTATGACGGCAAACCGAACGAGGGACTGCGCCTTATTCCCTGCAAAACAGCTCTCTCGGAGTCGCTTTTGCCGGTATTTAAAGCGGACGGGATAATTATCGACGGCAAGAACGCGGACGCGCTTGTGGGGGTTTGCCGAAACGTTCTGGGGGAGGATATCGACTGTATTTTCGACCCCGCAATTATCTCGGTCTGAACAGTATCAACACGGAGGAAGAGCTATGTTAAAACAAATTCTTCAAAAACTGAAAAGCTTTTTAAACAGGCTGTTTTTTGGGAAAAACAGCAGCTTTGTTCACTACATAAACGGCTCGGAGCAGCTTCCTGCGCCGCTTTCGCGCGAGGAGGAGGAAGCGGCGTTCAAGCTTATGGAAACGGATTTCGACAAGGCTCGGGATACGCTTATTATACACAATCTGCGGCTTGTCGTGTACATAGCAAAGAAATTCGAGAACACCGGGATCTGGCTTGAGGATCTGGTGTCAATCGGGACTGTGGGGCTTATAAAGGCGGTTAATACCTTCAGCGCGGACAAGAACATAAAGCTTGCTACTTATGCGTCGCGGTGCATCGAAAACGAAATTCTTATGTATCTGCGAAAATATTCGCAGTACAGATACGATATTTCAATAGACGAGCCGCTTAACGTCGACTGGGACGGAAACGAGCTTTTGCTGTCGGACGTGCTGGGTACTGACAGCGACTGTGTAAACTCGCACATTGAAGAAGAGGTTGAAAAACAGCTTCTGCACGAGGCGGTAAACCACTTAGGCGAGCGCGAGCGCAAAATTATGGAAATGCGTTTCGGGCTGAACGGCTGCAAGGAAAAAACGCAAAAGGAAGTCGCCGACGAAATAGGCATCTCGCAAAGCTACATCTCGCGGCTTGAAAAGCGGATAATAAAACAGCTCCGCGAGGAGCTTGAAAAGGTGTGCAATTAAATACGATTTTTTATCTTGTTAAGCGCGCCTTTTTCCAGACGCGACACCTGCGCCTGGCTTATCCCTATTTCCTTTGCAACCTCAACCTGGGTTTTCCCGCGGAAAAACCGCAGACTTAAAATCCTTTTTTCGCGTTTCCCGAGACCCGAAATCGCCTCTTTAAGCGAGATTTCATTCAGCCAGTTCATATCGTCGTTGTGATCGCCGAGCTGGTCTAAAACGTAAATCGTATCGCCCGACTCCGAAAAAACAGGCTCGTAAAGCGAAATAGGCTCGCTTATCGCCTCGAGGGCTATTACAACGTCCTGACGCGGAACGCCGATTTCTGCGGCAATATCCTCAATTCGCGGCTCGCAGCCCTTTTGCGCTGTAAGCCGCTCTTTTGCCTGCATGGCTTTATACGCTAAATCTCTCATAGAACGGCTTACCCGCACGGGGGCGTTGTCGCGAAGATACCTCCGCAATTCCCCCATTATCATAGGAACAGCGTAGGTGGAAAATTTTACGGGCTGGGTTGTGTCGAAATTGTCTATAGCCTTTATAAGCCCTATACAGCCCACCTGAAACAGATCGTCCGCGCTTTCTCCCCTGCCCATAAAACGCTGTATAACGCTTAATACGAGGCGGAGATTTCCTCGGATAAGTTCCTCGCGCGCCGCCATATCGCCCTGTTTTACGCGCTTTAAAAGCTCTGTTTTCTCACTTTCCTTGAGAACCTTCAGCTTTGATGTATTTACCCCGCTTATTTCAACTTTATTGTAATACATAACCGACCTCCGACGTACTTTGAAGTGTACAAGTATTATTGTCGGAAAAGGGTTTTGTTATTCCCGAAAAAAAGAGGGATTTTTTGAAATAAAAAAACCGCCTTGTTATTTAAAACAGTTTTTAAGGCAGCCGAGAAAGCCGCAGATACGAGGAAGTGCCGCTATAATCCAGCCTTTGTGGCTGTTATAGCGGCACTGACAAAGTAGATGCGGTTTTATCGGCTGCCTTATTCTTCAGCGGTTTTTGAGTTTAATCTCTCAATTAAAACAGCCCCTAAAACGCCGAACAGCGCGCATACAAATCCGTATCCCGTCTGAAGATTAAACCCGAAGCCGTCGGGGAGAATTGCGTAAACCGAGCCGATTACCAGCCCCATAAGCGCGGAATACACCATAAGCTTGTTTTTCTTGATAAGCAGAGTGATAAGTTTTGACCCGAGGATTATCCCGATTACCGCGCCTATAGCGAACGGTACAAGCACATAGAAATTCAGCTCGTCAATGGCGGTGATTACCGTCTGATAAACGCCCAGAAGCATCATGATAAACGAGCCCGAAATTCCCGGAATAATCATAGTTACCGCGGCAACAGCGGCGCATACCACAAGCTTCAGCGAGGTTACAACATCAAATCCCTCGACAGCCGTCGGAGCAATGTCAATAACGTTCAGGTTATCCAAAACCGTAAGCCCTATTACCGCCGCCATCGCGATTATAAACGGCACAGCGCACAAGGGCTTTACCGGCTTCTCGGAAGTGCCGAATTTGTAAAGCAGCGGCACTCCGCCGAGAATTAGTCCTATAAAGAACATATTCGTCTGTATCGGAAATTCCCCGAAAAGCGAGCCCAGAACCTTTGCCGAAAGCAAAATCCCGCCGCCCGCGCCCAGAGCGAACGCAATAAGAAAGCCGATGTTCCCGAATATCTTTTTAATCCCCGAAATTGACTCGCAAAGCCTGTCAAATATCCCGAACACCACCAGCATCGTCCCGCCGCTGACCCCGGGAATGACGTTTGCTATGCCGAAAACTATCCCGCAAAAGAAAAACTTAAGATACTCCCATGTCTTTTTCATAAAAGCTCCCTTAACTTAAAGAAATGTTTTACAAGGAAATATGCCGCCGCAGGGATAATTCCCGTTATAATGCTGATAAACAGCGCGAGAATATCCACCGCCTCCAGTCTGAACGCTTTGTTTATAAACGGAATGTAAACCAGCAAAATCGGAAGCACCGCGCACACGCCGACCGATATTTTCGCGAAAAGGCGGGCGTCCAGAAACGATTTAAAATGCGCGTCGGTAACGTGCCGCAAAAGCACAAATCCCGCGTTGCTTATGCAGAAGGTTATAAGAGCGCAACTTCTCGCGAAATCGGAGTTTGAGCCGTTGTACATAAACAAGTACGCGAAAGCGGAAATTGCCCCCGAAAGCGCGCCGAACAAAGCCGCTCCGCCGATAAACCGAAGATTTAGCTTACGTTTTATCATAAACTCCGACGGAGGCATATTGGTTTTTATATCCGCGTTGTTCCCGATAAAGCCGAGTGCCGTAAGCGGCAGCAAAACCAGTGTTATCAGAGCGATAACGGAGGGCGTAAGCATAAGAGCCGTCCCGCTGAACAGATTTATAATCATCAGCATAATAAGCGCGGCATACCCCGAAATCATCACCGAAACTGCGCGTTTGATGTTTTTATGCACCTGCCGAGCCTGCGCTATCGTATCGGCAAGAGTGCTGAAATTATCATCATTCATGATAATATCGGCAGCCTCGAGGCTGCTTTCCGCGGCGTTTTGCGAAATTGTAACGCCAACGTCCGCCGCGTCCAAAATATCCGCGTCCTCCGCGCGCGTTCCCGTCATAGCGACAACTTCTCCGCGCTCCTGAAGCTGTTTTATTATAAAAAGCTTCTGTTCGGAGGTGATTTTTGCGTAAATATCGGCGTTCAGATCAAGCTCCTCATTATTTTTAAGGCTTGCTTCAATCTGCCTTCCGGTAACCACTCCCCTGCCGGAGATGCCTATCATTTTACCCGTAGATTCCGCAACGCTGGGATTTTCTTCCGTCAGCATTACAACGCGCACACCCGCGCGGCGGCAGGTTTTGACGGCTGCCGACACGGAATCTCTTAGCGGCGCGGAAAACGCCGCAAAACCGATAAACGTATACGAAAAACCAGCCGTGATGTCCTTTGCCTCGGCTTGTGCGTCAA
>CANRIQ010000091.1 GCA_947630655.1 uncultured Clostridia bacterium
ACGGCGAGGTCTGGACGGGTTATCCCGTGGACGCGGGCACAATGGGCTTTATTGACGCGAAGGGCGCGGATAAAATGGGCTGTTGGATTAACAACTGGCACAAGGAAAATCCCGGCAAAAACCACTACGACGACTTTTTTGCGGCAATTTTCGCCGAAAGCTACAAAAACCTCCCCGCGTATCAGCGCGAGGGCGGCGATTTCATCGAGTGGACAAATCCCGACACGGGCGAGCGCATGGTTATGATAGCGTCGGGGTTCGGCGACGGATATTATCAATGCTTCTGGGGCTACGACGAGAGCGGCGAGATATGCGAGCTTGTGTCGCCGCTGGTTGACCCCGATTTGTACGATAAATAAGGTTAAACAGCATAGTAAAAGAGGAATTGACTATGGCAGACAAAAGAGATTATTACGAGGTTTTAGGACTGCAAAAGGGAGCGACCGACGCAGAAATCAAAAAGGCGTACAGAAAGCTTGCAAAGCAGTATCACCCCGACTTAAACCCCGACAACCCCGAGGCTGAGGAGAAATTCAAGGAGATTAACGAGGCAAATCAGGTGTTGTCCGACCCCGACAAGCGCGCAAAGTACGATCAGTTCGGGTTTGCGGGGGTTGACCCGTCCTATGGCGGCGGCGGAGCTAACTTTACGGGCGGCTTTGACGGCGTGGATCTGGGCGATATTTTCGCGGATATTTTCGGCGGGTTCGGAGGCTTCGGCGGAACGCGCTCGGCGGCGGCGAATTCTCCGCGCAGGGGCTCGGATATTCAGGTCGCGCTTGAAATCGGGTTTATGGAGGCGTGCAAGGGCGTTTCCCACGATATAACGATAAATGTTGTGGACGAATGTCCCGAATGTCACGGCGCAGGCGGAAAAAATCCCAAAACCTGCCCCGACTGCAAGGGGCGCGGCTTTGTGACGGTGCAGCAGCGCGGCGTTTTCGGTATGATGCAGACCCAGAGACCCTGCACAAGGTGCAGAGGCAAGGGGAAGGTTGTGGATACGCCGTGCGGAAAATGCGGCGGTTCGGGGAAGATAAACATCAAAAAGACCGTGGCGGTCAAGGTGCCCGCGGGCGTGGACAACGGAATTACGCTTAATGTGCGCGGAGAGGGAAATGTCGGCGAGAACGGCGGTCCGCGCGGCGACCTTAAGGTCCGCATTTCCGTCCGTAAGGACAGTATGTTTGACCGCGAGGATTACAATATCTGGATTGACTTCCCGATAACCTATTCCCAGGCGGTGCTGGGCGCGGAGATTGACGTTCCGACAATCGACGGCATCGTAAGCTACAAAGTTCCCGCAGGAACCCAGCCCGGGACGGTTTTCCGCCTTAAGGGGAAGGGAGTTCAGCGGCTTCAGCGCGCAGAGGGCGACAGGGGAGACCAGATGGTGAGAATAAACGTTGAAGTGCCCAAAAAGCTTAATAAAAAGCAGCAGGAGGCTCTTTCGGCGTTCGAGGCGACGCTTGACGACAAGAATTACGAAAAACGCACCTCGTTCCTTGATAAGCTGAAGGATATGTTCTCAAAGTGAAATTCGGGCGGGAAAATCTTGCAGAATTTCGCGGATTTTGGGGCGTTTCGGACAATTTACGAATTTTTCGCATATGCTGAATTTCATTTTTCGGGCAATTTTTTGTTCAAAGTGTAGAAAACACGCGCGAAAAAATTCTGTAATTTGTTGAAATACACGATAGACAAAACGGGAATTTTGTTCTATAATAGAAGAGTAAGAAACAACGGCGTTTCGGACGCGGCATTGCTGCGCTCGAACGCCGTTTTTGTTTATTAAGATTTTTAGGAGGAAACGGGACAATGGAAGAGAAATTCAATGTGGTAGAACAGTTCGGTATCGACGTGTTCAACGAGGAGACTATGAAACAGCGTCTCCCCAAAAACGTGTTTAAGACGCTGAAAAAGACTATCGCCGAGGGCAAGGAGCTTGACAGCTCGATAGCGGACGTTGTGGCTTCCGCTATGAAGGACTGGGCGATTGAAAAGGGCGCGACGCATTATACGCACTGGTTCCAGCCGATGACGGGAATTACAGCAGAAAAGCACGACAGCTTTATCTCGCCTATGGGCGACGGCACGGTTATTATGGAATTTTCGGGCAAGGAGCTTATCAAGGGCGAGCCCGACGCGTCAAGCTTCCCGTCGGGCGGCATCAGAGCGACGTTCGAGGCAAGAGGCTACACCGCGTGGGATCCTACGTCCTATGCGTTTGTAAAGGGCGGCTCGCTGTATATTCCGACGGCGTTTTATTCCTACTCGGGAGAGGCTCTCGACAAGAAAACCCCGCTGCTGCGGTCGATGGACGTTGTGTCAGACGCCGCTTTGAGAATGCTGAAGCTTTTCGGCAACACCACGACAAAGCGCGTTGTGGCGACTGTCGGCGCGGAGCAGGAGTATTTCCTTGTAAATAAGGCTACCTACGAGCAGAGAAAGGATCTTATCTTCACGGGAAGAACGCTTTTCGGCGCGCCCGCTCCCAAGGGTCAGGAGCTTGACGACCACTATTTCGGAACGATTAAGGAGCGCGTTGCAAATTACATGAGGGACCTTGACGAGCATTTGTGGAAGCTCGGAATTTCGTCCAAGACAAAGCACAATGAGGTAGCTCCCTCGCAGCACGAAAACGCGCCGATTTTCGCTCCCGCAAACCTCGCGACAGACCAGAACCAGCTTACTATGGAGCTTATGAAGAAGATTGCTCTGGAGCATGATCTGGTTTGCCTGCTGCACGAAAAGCCCTTTGCGGGGATAAACGGCTCGGGTAAGCACGACAACTGGTCGCTGTCGACTGACGACGGGCAGAATTTGCTTGACCCCGGAAAATCTCCCATGCAGAACGCGCAGTTTCTGACGTTCCTTACGGCGATAATCAAGGCGGTTGACGAATACTCCGACCTTTTGAGATTGTCGGTAGCGTCCCCCGGAAACGACCACCGTCTGGGCGCGAACGAGGCTCCTCCCGCTATTATTTCGATCTTCCTCGGAGAAGAGCTTCAGGCTGTCGTTGACGCTCTCGTAGAGGGCAAGGAGTACACCTCCGAGGGCGGAAAGATGTTCAATGTGGGCGTGTCCTCGCTGCCCGATTTCCCGAAGGATTCCACCGACAGAAACAGAACCTCTCCGTTTGCGTTTACGGGCAATAAATTCGAGTTCAGAATGGTGGGCTCTAACCTCAACATCGCGGGTCCGAACACCATTCTTAACACCATTGTCGCAAATTCTCTCAACGAGTTTGCAGACGAGCTTGAAAAGGCTGACGATTTCAATGCGGCTCTTCATGACCTGCTAGTAAAGAATATTAAAGAGCATAAGAGAGTTATCTTCAACGGCAACGGTTACGGCAGCGACTGGCCCATTGAGGCTGAAAAACGCGGTCTGCCGAACCTCAAATCCACGGTTGACGCAATTCCCTGCCTTACCGCTCCGAAGAACGTTGCGCTGTTCAAGAAATTCGGCGTGTACAGCGAGATTGAGCTTCACGCAAGACAGGAGATTTTGCTTGAAAACTATTCCAAGACGATAAATATAGAGGCTCTTACCGCGGCGGATATGGCAAAGACGGAAATTCTCCCCGCAGTAATGAAGTTCGGCAAGGACGTCTGCGACATTGCCGCAAGCAAGAAGGCTGTCGGAATTGACCCGACGGTAGAAACGGCTATGGCGGATAAGGTAAACAAGCTTACCGCGGCACTCTCCGAAAAGGCTTGTGCGCTGTCCGACGCGGTTGTAAAGGCGCAGGCTGTCGAGGGCGCGGCAGAGCAGGCGCGCTTCTATCACGACGAGGTATTTGAGAAGATGCAGAGCCTTCGTGCGGTTGCCGACGAGCTTGAAACCATCGTAGGCGAGGAATACTGGCCGTATCCTACTTACGATGAGCTGTTGTTCAACGTTTAATGACAGCGTAAATTTAGTTTGACTTTACGCGAATTTTTTTCGCATAAAGTATCCCGCTCCCTTTCCATTTGAGGCGAGAGCGTTCGCAAGAGCGCGCTTGCCTCTTTTTTATTTGCAAAGCACTTGAAAATTCGGGAAAAATATGTTATAATGGTAATGTTTAAGGAGTTGACAAAATGGAAAAGCTGAAAATGTTTCTGAAAAGGCTTTCGCGCGGGAGCTTTAAAAAGTTTTTTATGCACATCGGTCTTATTCACAAGGAAACGGGCAAAAACCGCGTGTGGCTGTTTTTCGATATGGGATTTTGTATTTTGTTCTACAAAATGGGCTATTCCGACTATCATTGCTTCGGTTTTGCGAACGTCCGCGGCAAGGCGCGGAAAACGTTCCTCAATATGAACGACAGCATAACAATTTCCAAAAAGCTGAATTCCCGCAAGAATTTCGATATTTTCGACGACAAGGCGCAGTTTAACAAGGCGTTTTCCGACCTGCTCGGCAGAGAGTGGCTGGATCTTCGAAACGCCTCAAAAGAGGAGTTCACGGAGTTCTGCAAGGGGAAATCTGCAATTTTCACAAAGCTTGCCGACGGCGTTGGCGGCACGGGCGTTTCAAAGGAGGAAATTTCCGAAAACACGGATATTTCCGCGCTTTATGACAAGCTTGTCGAAAAAAGATATTTTGTCGTTGAAGAAGAGATAACCCAACACGAAAAAATGAAATCCTTAGCACCGTCGTCGGTGAACACTCTCAGGGTCACCACCCTGCGGTTTGAGGGGAAAACTCACGTTATGTATACGCTTCTTCGCATAAGCGACGGGAAAAATTTCGTCGACAATGTTTGCAGCGGCGGCATGTACACGCCCGTGGGCTTCGACGGCGTTGTGCGAAAGCCCGCGTACTGCTCCGAGACGGGCGAGTTTTACGAGCCGCACCCGTTCTCGAAGGTGTCCTTTGTCGGGTTTGAAGTCCCGTTTTATCACGAGGCTGTCGAAATGGTGAAGGCTGCCGCGGAGCGTTTCCCCGATATGGGCTATCTCGGCTGGGATGTGGCTTTTACGCCCACCCGCCCGATACTTATCGAGGCGAACAATATGCCCTCCTACGACCTGTCCCAGAATTACGGGCATCTCGACGAAAAAATCGGTCTGAAGCCAAAATTCGAGGAAATCCTCGGCAAGGATTTTTTCAAGAAGTAATCACCGTATTTCAAGGACCTTGTAACCCGTTTTTTCAATCGCATTTTTCAGCTTTTCGAGCATATTTTCATCAAGCGGCGAGAGTGAAGTTATTTCACACTCGCCCTTTCTATGTGAAGAACGCACCTTTTTGAGCTTGCAATTTTCGCTTTCGAACACCGCGCGGACGGCGTCGTTCAGGTGGCTTTCGCACATAGAGCATGCCATTCCGTCGATTTTCAGTATTGTTTTATTCAAAGTGTTCATCAGATTATCCTCCTGTTAGTCTTGACTAATCAGATTATAGCATATTTTTCAGTGCTTGTCAAGAAGGTGATTGACAAAACCTAAAAAATGTGTTATACTGTATAATAGTTAAATGTAACTCTCGGTATCCCGATTTTAATTTAAGGAGATGTTGCAGTTGGAAAATGCGTACAATTTGAATAATTCGGATAATTCGGAAAACCGCGAGATTTTTATCGTCGTGACCCAGACGGGGACTATTTTGTCGCGTATTTTAAAGCGGATTACGGGCGCGGAGTACAACCACGTTTCGGTGTCGCTGGACCCCGAGCTTCGGAAGATGTATTCCTTCGGCAGAAAGCACGCCTATAACCCGTGGCGCGGCGGTTTTGTGACCGAGTCGCCCGAATACGGGACGTTCAAGCGGTTTTCCGAGACGCGCGCAGTGGTGCTGTCGGTGCCGGTGACGGATAAGACGTTTTGTGAGCTTGACGAGAAATTAAATCTGATGTATGTGAATAAAAAGGACTATCATTACGATTCGCTGGGAATGGTTCTGGCGGGGTTCAACATCATCTACAGACGCGAGCGGCATTTTTACTGCTCGGAGTTTGTGAGAACCCTGCTTTGCGAGTACGGAATTGAGGAAACCGACTTTTTCGAGCCGATTGTACAGCCTGTGCATTTTTTGTCTATCCCGAACGGTGAGGAAATTTACCGCGGCAGATTGCAGGATTTTTCAAAGGAAATGCGCAAAAAACGCGAAAGCGTTCGGTAAGGAGTATACATGCCGAAAAAAGTTGTCATTATAATACTCTCTGTAATAGAAGCCTTGCTGTGCGTGAGCCTGATTGCAAGGCTTTCAAGGCACACGCCTGCGCGCGAGCGGATTTCAAGCTGTACCGAGCTTCCCGAGCGGTGTATGAACAGCTTTGAAAGGGAGCTGTACCAAAAATCCGTCGAGGTGCTGAAAAGGGTGTCGCTGGGGGAGCAGGACTGCCTCGGGGGAGCGGCTCTGGAGTTGTCAACTATGCCCGAAAACGCAAAGGAGCTGGAAAATTCGGCGGACAAGGTGCAGTTTTTTCTGAAAAAATACGTCCCCGAGTACACCTACTGGGCGGACAGCATCTGGGTTACGGACGTTTACGGGGAAATGTACATAGGCTACAGACCGTCTCCCGTGTATATGGACGACGGTTTTTACGGCTTCGGGGAATACGGTTATTTGAAAAAGGACGTTGTTGAAACGGCTCAGAGAGCTTTTGAAAACGCAAAACGCATTGCCGCGAAGTACGAGAATAAAAGCGATTATGAGAAGGTCTGCGGGTACGCGGAGGAGATCTGCAGGGCGGTGAAATACGATGAAAACGCCGCCGACAGCGAGGATTTTTCGAGCAAGGATATTCGCCCGTGGCGCATTGTAAGCGTGTTTGACGGCGACCCCGAAACGAACGTTGTCTGCGAGGCTTACGGGCAGGCGTTTGAGTATTTGTGCGGGTTGGGCGGAATTGAGTGTTGGTACGTTTCGGGGGAAATGGGCGGCGGCTCGCACGGCTGGAACACCGTGGTGCTTGACGGGGTGAGCTATTTTACCGATATTACGGCTTGCGATACGACAAATTACACCGACGCGGAAATTCGCCTTAAACACCCGTTTATCCTCGACAGGGTCTCGGACGTTTCAAAAAACGGCTTCAAGTCGGGGCATTATAAAATGTCAGCGTTTTATTACGACGAGTATACTTACGGCGAGTCGGCGAAGCGTTTTCTGCCCGAGGAGGCTTTGCTGGTGTCAACCAAAAAATACCGCACGGCAACGCCCGTTATCGTGCTGATAATCCTTGACGCGGCGGCGATTGCGCTGGTGGTTGTGCGGGGATTTGTCAAGAAGTAGATTTTGCAACTTTTTCTTTTTCAAATTGCAAATTAGCTGAAAAATATGCTTATTTTGTGCAAAATTGCCTAAAATCTGCAATTTTATTTTAAAAATCTGTCAAAATAACGGTTGACAGAACATAAGCTCTGTGTTATAATAAGAATATAGCAAGGGTGCTTGAGGCTTCGGTTTTAAGCACCCTTTATTTTTTGGAAAAGAGATGAATTTTTATGAACACGCCTGTTGCAAATTCAAAGGAGATAAACGAGCTTCTGGCGCGCTATGGCGTAAAATTCGGAATTTACAAAAACGGGAGCTTCCACGAACAGCTTTTCCCGTTCGACGCAATTCCGCGCATAATCCCCGCGGCGGATTTCAGGGAGCTTGAAAAGGGGCTTATTCAGCGCGTCGACGCGCTTAATATGTTCCTGCGGGACGTTTACTCCGACAAGAAGATAATCGCCGACGGCGTTGTCCCGGAGGACTTTGTGTACAGCTCGACGGGTTTTTTGCAGCAATGCGA
>CANRIQ010000092.1 GCA_947630655.1 uncultured Clostridia bacterium
TCTTCAAAGACAACGTTCAGCTTTTCCTGAAGGGTCTCCCAGGTAGGCTTCAGGTCGCCGGTGTGGTAGGTCTTGCCGTTAGCAAGAGTGATACCGTCTTTTGCAGTATCTGCGTCGAACGCAATACCGGTCTGTTTGCTGTTGTAGCCGCAAGCCATACGAAGTACGGTTCCGTCTGCGTATGTAAGGCCTGACGCAGCTCCGCTCGAACCTGAATCGGATCCGGACGCGCCGCTGTTGTTGCTGCTGCTGCCGCTGCCGCTGTCGCCGGAAGTCTCACCGGGCTTGCAGCCGGACAGCATCGTCGTAGCCGCGAGCGTCAAAGCAAGGACAGACGCAGCTATTCTTGATTTTCTCATTTTGTTCCTCCTTTAGGATGTTTGCTTTTTGGCATTTTGCCAAGTTTTAGTTATATCAACCGCATAATGCGTTTGACAGCTTCATTATTCCTTTACGCCGCCGACATTTACGCCCTTCGCGAAGTATTTCTGAATGAACGGGTAAATGATGAGGATCGGCACAATGGAAACTACGATAAGAGCGTAGATTGCCGAGTCAGAGGAGTAAATCTTATCCCAGCCGACAAGGAAGTCGGGGTCGGTGTATTCCTCAAGTCTCAGACGGATGTAAACCTGCAGCGGCTGCTGGCTCTTGTCGGAGATCATCTGTCTTGCCCAGAAGTATCCGTTCCAGCGGGAGATCGCGAAGAACAGCGACACCGTTGCGATTATTGACTTGCTCATCGGTATGTAGACGCGCCACAGAACCTGCATCTCCGTCGCGCCGTCGATTATCGCGGCTTCTTCAATCTCGGACGGAACGCCCTCGAACGAGTTACGCAAAAGTATGATGTTCATCGCCGCCATACCCATTGCGATAACGACCAGCCACTTGTCGTCGTAGATGCCCACCGCGTTGAACACGCGCTGTGTAGCCAAATAGTTCAAGTACTGCGGAACAAGACCCGCGGAGAACCACATCGTGAACACGAGGAAGAAGTTAAATCCCTTGCGGAACAGCAATCTCTTCTTAGAGAGAGCGTACGCGCCGAAAATCGACAGGATAACCTCCCAGATCGTTCCGTAGAATGTAAGGAACAGGGTGTTTGAGTATGCGTTCCAGAACGAGTTGTTGTTAAACATCTGCGAGAACGCCTCGAACTGTATCTGCTTAGGCAGCAGAACCAGATCGTTGTAGTCAACCGCATGCCGTCCGCTTATCGCCGCGGAAATCGTGTAAACAAACGGATACAGACACGCCAGCGCGAAGATCGTAAGCAGCGTATAGCTTATAATTTTGAATATAAGCTCCGATATTTCAAGTTTTCTTTTCATAATCAAACCTCTTTAATAGAGTTTTAGTAAAGCGAAACATTCGACGCCTTGCGGGCTATCGTATTCGCTCCGATTACCAGCAGCATTCCTATGACGTTGTTCATCATTTCTGCCGCTGACGCCATGCCCTTCATAACGCCCTCAATACCGTAACGCTGCGAGAAAGTCGAAACAACGTCTGCGGTGACGTAGGTTTCCGGCTTATACAAAAGCAGGACTTTTTCGTAGCCGATATTAAGCAGCGAACCTATCTTCGTGATAAGCATGATAACGATCGTGGAAAGAATACTCGGCAAAACAACGTATTTCATCTGCGCCATCTTGCCCGCGCCGTCTATCTGCGCCGCCTCGTAGCTGGTAGGCGAAATCGCGATAATCGCCGCGAAGAACACGATCGAGTCATAGCCCGCGGTCTCCCAGATACCGCTTATCTGGTAGATTGCCCTGAAGAACGACGGGTTATTAAGCAGACCCGCGTTTGCAACCTCCGGAGTAATCCAGCCGATCTGCGACAAAAACTGCGAGATAATGCCCGCGCCCGAGATCGTCGAACCCTGTCTTACAAGCATCGTTACAAGCGAAGTCATAACAACCGTCGACATGAACTTCGGCAAATATGTAAGTACCTGGTAAACGCTTCGCGCAATGTTCGAGCGAACCTCGTTGAAGAACAGCGCGATGATTATCGGCGTCGGGAAGCCGAAAAGCAGACCGTAGAAGCTTAACAGGAACGTGTTTCTGAAAGCTCTCCAGAACTCGACCGAGATAGTCGCCGCGCCCGATGAGCCAACGCCCATAATAAGCTGTCTGAAGTAGGAGAAGCCCGAATAAAACTGATCCGCCACAAGCTTTGAGTCGTCTGTCACCTTAAAGCAGCCGAGCAGCTCGTACATCGGGAAGTAACGCCACAACAGGAACACCAGTATCATCGGGATCAGCATAAGATACAAACGCCAGTCCTTCAGCACCGTCCGCATGACGTTCAGCCAGTGGTGCTTTTCCACGTCGTCCCGAACGATTTGCTCGGGGTTTTCGATGTAGGTCCCGCTTTCCTCATCGAAAATCAGATAATCGGTTACGTTGAGTGCCATCTTTGAAACCTCCTGCAAATGATATTTTCTCAACCGTACTTGAATTCATTATTTCAGCTTAATTTCGGGTGCGCAGTCACCCGTCTGCCCGTTATTCGTAATAATCAGGATCGCCGTAACGCCGGCGTTCCGACTCCGTTCTTATAAGATATGACTTCTGGTCCTCAAAAAGACCGTCCGGACGCCGCGCAATAAGCACCACTGTCTCGGCGAATATCAACGACAGCGAATCTGCCAGAAAATACGAATAAATTATATCAACCGGGCTTCCGAGTATCATGCTTACAATCCAACGCCCCAGAATTGCCCCTGCGAACGCCGCCGCCACAAACAAAGCCGTGAAGTAGAATTTTGAGCGGATTTTCTCCTTGCCCGCCGCAAGACCCTTTTCGCCCTTCCCGAACGCCTTGAACAGCAGCATTGCAAGCAGCGAGAAGCAATTTCCTATACAATACGCCGCAAACTGCTTCGGACCCGCGCCCGTCACCAGACAGAACGCCGCCCCCGTCGTCACCGCGGGAATAGCCGCCCAGCCGCCCCAGCGCATCATTACAATGCAGACCACCGCGACCGCGGGAGACACCGCATACAGCTCCCATGTAAAAATCTTCGCCGCGCCCGCGCAAATCGCTTCGGCAGCCGTGCCGACCAACGTCAGAATTCCGACGTCGACCGCCTTATATTGATTAAGTGAAACGATAGCCATTTCAAAAACGTCCCTCTTCCGCCTCTGATTTTGAGGGGTTATCTCCTTTATTTTAACGTAAATTCCCACAGGATTACAAGAACTATACAAGACAATTTATGCACAATTCGGACATTTCTTGCAAATTTCCCCGAACAACTTTGGCGGTTTTCGCGGGAAAATTCGACAAACCGCCGTCTCTCCGACAAAAAATTTTGTGGAGAATTCACAAAAATCATCAATACTTATTGAAAAATATCACAAATGCGGTTATAATCAAAATCAAGTGAAAAACATAACCAAATCGGTCAGAAAGGAGACCTATTATGAAGAAAATCACCGTCCGCCCCGGAGAGCTTATCTCAAAAGCACTCGAGCTTGCGTGTGCAGGAGACGAGATAATTCTCGAAAAAGGGACTTACCGTGAAAAGCTGGAGATTACCGTCCCCGACATTACAATTATCGGGCAATCCCCCGAAACCACCGAAATCGTTTACAACGATTACGCCAAAAAGCTCGACGAAAACGGCAAAGAATACGTTACCTTCAGAACCTACACCGCCGCCGTCACCGCGCCCGGCGTCACCCTCAAAAACCTCACCGTCAGAAACGACGCGCTTTACCCCGAGGAAAAGGGTCAGGAGGTCGCGCTTACCGTGTACGCCGACCGCTTTCTCGCCGAAAACTGCGCCTTCATATCCACCCAGGACACCATCTTCTGCGGACCGCTCCCGCCCGACCTTATCGAACGGTACGACGGCTTTTTAAAAGACTCCCTCCGCACGCCCGTCTTTCAGAAGCAGATCTTCAGAAACTGCTTCATAGCGGGAAATGTGGATTTTATCTTCGGCTGCGGAGACGCGCTTTTTGACAACTGCGAAATAAAATCGCTGTTCGACGTCCGCGGTCACGGCTATGCCGCCGCCCCCGCCCACGCGCTCTCGCAGGAAATAGGCTTTGTGTTTAATCATTGCCGCTTTACAAAAGAGCCCACCGTCGCCGACGGCTCGGTCTTTCTTGCGCGCCCGTGGCGCGACTACGGCAAATGCTCGTTTATCGGCTGCGAATACGCAAGCCACATAAACCCCGAGGGCTTTAACAAATGGAACGACACCGACCGCGACAAAACCGCGCGTTTCGGCGAATTTTTCCCCGACGCGAACGCAAAGGACGCAAAACCCGCGGGACGCGTTTCGTGGAGCAAAATGCTCACCGAGGAGCAAGCCGACGCGCTTCTCAGATACTTTGAATAACGCCGATTTGCCCGCAAAACCATCGGGAAAACGTTTTCATATCAACCCTTGTTATAAGTATACCATATAAGTTACTAATTTTCAACGGCTTTTTAAAAAATTGTGAAATTTGCACAAATTTCACAATTCATATTTGGAATAAGAAATAACGGGAAATTCCGTCATATAAAGGAAAGGGAAAAGCATGAACGACATTTCGTATATCGGGCGAAATCTTATCACCTTCGCCATGCACCGCCACACCCACGACGACTGGGAGCTTGTGTACTGCACGGGCGGCGGCGGGCAGTTTATTTTTGAGGACAGCACTGTAAAATACACCGTCGGGGACATTGTCATAATTCCTCCAAAAACCCCGCATATGAACAACAGCGAGGAGGGTTTCACGAACATTCATATAAATATAAGCGACGCTACCCTGCCGTTTAAAGAGCCTGTTATGATTACGGACGACAGCGACCGCCACATTTTAACGGCTTTTTCCGACGCGTTTTACTATTTCAACTCCAAAATCGAAAACAAGCGGCTTATAATCGCGGCTTTCGGCAACCTTATCGTAAACTACGCAATAGCCTTCCACAGCACCAAGCCCCTGCGGGACGTTGTGGGAATGATAAAGAGCGATATTATGGAGCATTTCACCGACTGCGACTACAAGCTTGATGAATTTCTGAAGTCCATTCCGTTCAGCTATGATTATTTAAGAAAGCTGTTCAAAAGCGAAATGGGCATGACCCCGCACAACTATCTGAATTCTCTAAGAATGCAGATGGCTGAAAAAATGCTGTGCATGGGCGGCGCGGGCGAGCAGAATATTTCCCAGATAGCCTATGTCTGCGGTTTTTCCGAGCCGCTGTATTTTTCGAGGGTGTTCAAGAAGTATTACGGCTGTTCACCGAAAAACTATTTATCAAAGGTTGACAAATAACAAAATCCCCGCCTAAAATACAGACGGGGATTATTTTTTATAATTTCTTACCTACAATTCTCCGATAGCTTGAAGATGTCAGTTTGTACACTATCATATAAATTACAGAAAATACCACATAGCTTAAGAGCGTCACTCCCGCGAATGTCCACACCGTGCTTGCCGTGAGGAACATTCTCATAATTCTGGAAAGTATCGGGAACGCGAATATCATATGCACGCCCGCCGCAGCCAGCGGCAGGAAAAACACCGTCAGCACCTGCGAATTCACCGCGGATTTTATCTCACGCGCGGTCATGCCGACCTTTTGGAGTATGTTGAACCTTGCCGCGTCCTCGTAGCCCTCGCTTATCTGCTTGTAGTACATAATCAGCACCGCCGCCGTCAAAAACGACCCTCCGAGCAGTATTCCGAGGAAAAACAGTCCCCCGTAAATCCCCAGATACCCCTCCTCGGCTTCCGAGCGGAAATCGATTGTGACATTCACGTCGTCGTTATACAAGCTCGTCCGCAGTTCTTCGGCTTGATTATACGCCTTGTAGAAAAGCTGCTCGTTGAAACGGTCGTTTCCGATGTCGAACAGATAATGCGTGTAAATGTCGCAGCCGTATTCGTCGCGTTCGTAGGCGCGTTTTGCAATGTCAAGCAGTGTTTCGGTGCTGTTTACATATATTTCCAGCAGCATAACCTCGTCCGAGCCGTTTGTGACGATATTTACCGTCGGCGGCAGGGAGAAAATGTCGTTTATATAAGAAACTACCTTGTACTCAACGCCCTCGATGGTAAGCGTTTTGAAGTCCTTGAAATTCGAGGTGTTTTTTTCGGCGATGACAATCTCATTTTCTCCGAGAGTTATCCCGCGGTTTACAAGCTCCTCACATTCGCCTGCTATAAAGAAATCCCCCTCGAAATAGGTATCCTCCGACAGCCCCGAATTTATGCCGTTCGCCAGCATTCTTGCGCCCAGATGCATATCGTGCGTGATAATTTCGTTTTCGTGCGGAAGACCGTTTTCCTCGAGAAGCTTGTTAATCTCTGGGATATATTTATCACCGTCGAAATCGTAATTTCCGTTGTTGGTATATTCCAAGAAGTAAACCTCGCATTCCCGCGGGTAGGTAGCGTCAATCATATCGTCCGCGCCCGCATAAAGCACAGTTGTCGACGAAATGGTGACTAAAACCATGGTTGAGAGAATGCAGATAGAAGCAAGTCCCGCGCCGTTTCTGCGCATACGGAAAGCCATCTGCGACACAGACACAAAATGCGCTGTTTTATAGTAGTAACGCTTGTTTTTTCGGAGAATTCTGCACAATACCACGCTGCCCGCGATAAACAGCAGATATGTTGCGATAATGACCATAATCACCGCGAACATGAACCCCACCAGCGCGAGCATGGGCTCTTTTATCACAATCGCCATGGTGTAAGCCGCCCCGAGCAAAAGCGTTCCCAGCACCGCAAACGGGATATTGGTTTTCGGGGGTTTTTCGCCCGCGGATTCGCTTTGGAGAAGTTTTATCGGGCGCGAGAAGAACAGGTTTCTCAGCGAATTGAGCAAAATAAGCACAAAAATTAACGCAAACACCGCCGCCGTCAGAATTACCGCCGGCAGATCAACCGAGAATTCGTATTCGGGCAGCCCGCCAAGCATTCTTGCGGCAAGCATTTCCGCAAGCTTTGAGAACAGAATTCCAAGCCCCAGACCTAACCCTAAAACAAGCAGATAAACTGCCAGATTTTCCCACAAAAGCACCCTTGCAATTTTCGCTTTTGACAGTCCGAGCAGGTTGTACAGCCCAAATTCCTTGCGCCTGCGCTTTACGAGGAAGGAATTTGTGTAGAACAGGAAAATTGCCGAAAAAATCGCCATTACGGGTATTCCGACCGACAGAATATCCTTCATGGAATCCCCACCCACGACCTTTGACAGCATCTCATTGTTCGCGAGGAACACCACGAGGTAGAAAACCATTACCATAACCGACGACGCGAAAATATACGGAACGTAATTTTTTCTGTTTTTTATAATTCCTGTAAACGCCAGCTTCGCATAAAGAGTTTTCACCGCGCTCCCCCTCTCAGACTGACCGCGAGAGAATCGCTGATTTTGAGGTACATTTCATTGTCGGAGCAGTTTCCCCTGTAAAGCTGATGAAAGACCTCCCCGTCGCGGATAAACAGCACTCTTGAAGCTTTGGAGGCGGCTTTTACCGAGTGCGTTACCATAAGCACGGTCTGTCCCGCGCGGTTTATCTGCCCGAACAGCGAGAGCAGCTCGTCCGAGGACCGCGAATCAAGCGAGCCCGTGGGTTCGTCCGCAAGGAAAATCCGCGGATCGGTGATAATGGCGCGTGCGCAGGCGGCGCGCTGCTTCTGCCCGCCCGACAATTC
>CANRIQ010000093.1 GCA_947630655.1 uncultured Clostridia bacterium
ATCACGACCTGCTTCGGGATTCTTTCGCTCGCATAGCCGCCCGTTTCGACAAGCTCCTCGGCGGACAGCGTTTTTCAGATTGCCGCTCACGAGAGCATTGTCCTCGTAGAGACGCTTTACGAATACTGCCGCGCGGCAAGGGAGATACTTAAGGGTGAATACGCCGTAGGACGCGTTATCGCGCGTCCGTTCGAGGGAGAACACCCGTTTAAGAGAACCTCCCGCAGGCACGATTTTTCGCTTACTCCGCCAAAGGACACCGCGCTTGATATTCTCTCGCAAAACGGCAGGGATGTTATCGGCGTGGGGAAAATTTTCGATATTTTCGCGGGGAAGGGAATAACCAAAGCCGACAGAAATATCGGAAATCCGACCGATATGGAAATTACCGACAAATTCCGCGAAACGGATTTTAACGGGCTTTGCTTTACAAATCTGGTTGATTTTGATATGCAGTACGGGCATCGGCGCGACCCGCAGGGCTATGCGAACGCCTTAAACGAGTTTGACCGCTGGTTCGGGGAATTTATAAAGAAAATGCTCCCGGAGGACGCGGTTATAATCACCGCCGACCACGGCTGCGACCCGTGCCACAGCGGAACGGACCACACGCGCGAATACATTCCCGTGCTGGTTTACGGGGAGAATATTCTCCCGAAAAACCTCGGCACAAGAAGCTGTTTCGGCGACATCGGAGCGACGGTTCTCGAAATGCTCGGAGTGACGGGCAGGGTGGACGGCGAGAGCTTCGCGCGGGAAATTCTTAAATAACGCTTTTTGCAGCACTTGCTGTATGATAAATTTTATTTCACATAAAGGAAGGATTTGTTACTATGAGCGAATGTTCACACGATTGTGGAAGCTGTTCCGCAAGCTGCTCGGAACGCCAGCCCGAAAGCCTTATCGAAAAGCCGCACGAGCTTTCCGACATAAAAAAGGTTATCGGAGTAGTAAGCGGCAAGGGAGGCGTCGGAAAATCCCTGGTGACCTGCCTTGCGGCGGTGATTATGAACCGCAGAGGCTTTAAGACCGCGGTGCTTGACGCGGATATTACGGGTCCGTCCGTGCCGAAGGCTTTCGGTATCAAAGAGAAGGCGACAGGCAACGAAACCGCCATTTATCCCGTAATCACCAAAAAGGGCATTAAAATCATGTCGGTCAATCTGCTGCTTCCCGACGACACCGACCCCGTTATCTGGCGCGGTCCTATTATCGCGGGTACGGCAAAGCAGTTCTGGACGGACGTTATCTGGGACGACGTGGATTATATGTTTGTGGATATGCCCCCGGGAACGGGAGATGTTCCGCTTACCGTGTTCCAGTCTATCCCGCTTGACGGAATTATCGTTGTAACCTCGCCGCAGGAGCTTGTTTCCATGATAGTCGGAAAGGCTGTCAAAATGGCGAATATGATGAATGTCCCGATTATCGGTCTGGTGGAGAATATGAGCTACGCGCTCTGTCCCGACTGCGGAAAGCATATCAATGTTTTCGGTGAAAGTCATCTTGACGAGACTGCCGAAAAATTCGGCTTAAAGGTTCTGGCAAAGCTTCCGATTGACCCCGAGCTTGCAAAACTCGTTGATAACGGGCTTTTAGAGCTTACCGAGTCCGACGCGGGCGAACCTATTGCCGACGCTGTTGAGGAATTCTGCAAATGACAAAAGGCAGCAAAGGGGACGCGGCATACGAGAATTTCCTCAAGGGCTACAACTGCACGCAGGCGGTGACGGTGGCTTTCGCAAAGGAGCTTGGGCTTTCGGAGGACGTAGCTGCAAGGCTTTCCTGCGGGTTTGGCGGGGGAATGGGCAGAATGCGCGAGGTATGCGGGACCTTTTCGGGGGTTGTGATGGTTTTGAGTTGGCTTTACGGCTACTCCGACCCGAAGGATGTGACCTCAAAAAAAGAGCTTTACGAGAAAATCCGCGAGCTTGCAAAACGTTTCAGAGAGCAGAACGGAAGCATTATCTGCCGCGAGCTTCTGGGGCTTGAAAAAGCGGAACAATCCGCCGCTCCCGAGCCGAGAACTCCCGAATATTACAAAAAGCGTCCCTGTCCCGAGCTTTGCAGGAGCGCGGCGGATCTGCTTCAAAAATTCATTGAGGAAAATCCTTGTGAATGATATTTGAGGATTTTTTGACAAATTTGTCTTAACTAACCAAATATCTATTGACAATATGAAAAAAATGTGCTATAATCCTAGTGAATAGATATGAATTCTATTTAAAATTCGGAAACAGGTGATTTGATGAAAACAATATACGTTGATAACGCCGCTACTACAAAAATGTCAAAAGCGGCGATTTCAGCGATGATGCCGTATCTGGAGGAGAATTACGGAAATCCGTCGTCCCTGCATACGGTGGGTCAACTGGCGCAGGAGGCGTTGGTGAAGGCGCGTATGGAGGTAGCAGGGTGCCTTGGCGCGGACGTTAAGGAAATCTACTTTACGTCGGGCGGCAGCGAGTCGGATAATCAGGCGTTGCTTACCGCGGCGGAGCTTGGCGAGAGAAAAGGGAAAAAGCACATCATTTCCCAGAAGACCGAGCATCACGCTATTCTTCACGCGTTAAACAAGCTTGAAAAGCGCGGTTTTGAGATAACGCTGCTTGATGTTGACGGCGACGGGCTGGTGACTGCCGAGCAGGTGAAAAACGCTATACGCGAGGACACCGTAATGGTGACGATAATGACCGCGAACAACGAAATCGGCACGATTATGCCGATTAAAGAGATTGCGGCGGTCTGCAAGGAAAAGGGCGTTTTGTTCCACACCGACGCTGTTCAGGCGGTGGGACATATCCCCGTTGACGTGAAGGAGCTCGGGTGCGATATGCTGTCGCTTTCGGCGCATAAATTCCACGGTCCGAAGGGCGTGGGCGCGCTGTATGTGAGAAAGGGCTTGTTCCCGTCGACGCTTATCGAGGGCGGCGCACAGGAGCGCGGCAGACGCGCGGGTACTGAGAATATCGCGGGAATTTGCGCTATGGCGGCGGCTATGAAGGAGGCTGTTGAAAAACTTCCCGAGAATGCCGAAAAGCTTGCAAAAATGCGCGACAGGCTTATCGAGGGTCTGGGAGAGATTTCGCACTCGGTTTTGAACGGCTCTAGGACGCAAAGACTTCCCGGAAACGTGAATATGTGCTTTGAGGGCATTGAGGGCGAGAGCATTCTTCTTTTGCTGGACGCAAAGGGGATTTGCGCGTCGTCGGGTTCGGCGTGCACGTCCGGGTCGCTTGACCCGAGCCATGTGCTTTTAGCTATCGGCAGACCGCACGAGGTGGCTCACGGGTCGCTGCGGCTTTCGCTTTGCGAAGAAAACACGCCGGAGGATATGGAGTTCATTATTAAATCGGTGAAAGAGGTCGTGGATTATCTGCGCAAAATGTCACCGGTTTGGCAAGATTTGCAGGAGGGCAAGAGGAAATATGTTATACAGTGAAAAGGTTATGGATCATTTTACCAATCCGCGCAATGTCGGAACAATTGAGAACGCCGACGGCGTAGGCGAGGTAGGAAACGCAAAATGCGGCGATATTATGAAGATTTTCCTGAAAATTGACGACGGTATAATCACCGATGTCAAGTTCAGCACGTTCGGCTGCGGTTCGGCTATCGCAAGCTCGAGCATGGCGACAGAGATGATTAAGGGCAAGCCCGTGTCGCAGGCGTTGGAGCTTACGAATAAGGCGGTTGTCGAGGCTCTTGACGGGCTTCCCGCGCACAAGCTGCATTGTTCGGTGCTTGCCGAGGAGGCTGTAAAGGCTGCTGTTAAGGATTATTACGACAAAAACGGCATTGAATACGATCCCGAGCAGTTTGCACAGACTCACGACTGCGAGCATTGCGGATAAAATTTCACAAGAACAAAATAAGACCGCGGCGTCAGGCGATGCCGCGGTTTTTTATTCAAAAAAGCTGTCGAGGTACTTCGCAAAACCCCGCGGGTCGGATTTTACCTTTTCCTTGATAAGGTCGGCTTTTTGTGAGTTCTCGGCGGTTATTTCAAGAAAATACTTCTGCTGCGCCGAAAATTCGTCCATTACGGTAATTCCGACGGTACAGCTCCCGTCGGCATTCTTGATATACCGCACCGCCAGAAAAGAGCCTTTTTTCTGCATAGCGTCGCGGGTGTACACTCGCACCGCCTCTTTAAACAGCTTATCCCGCACCGACAGCGGAAGCGTCGCGCCAAGCTCGCGCGCGGCTTTTATGCCGGTAGGCGTGTTGTTGTACACGATTTCGCCGTCTACATCAATCTCCTCGCAAAGCCTTCCGCTCAGCTTTTCGAGGGCTTTTGTGAGGTTGAAATAATTCACCGCGTCCTCAAAGGAGGTTATTTCCACAAGCTGATTTTTAGACAGCGGACAGCCGAGAGAATATATCAAATGGCAGATTAAAACGCAGATGTCGTCGGTTTCCTCAATACGAATTCTCGGTATCTCCACAAATTTCCTCCTTAAATCTTCGGTTGTTCAAGCAAAGCGGAAAGAAGCGCGATATTCATTGCCGCTTCAACGCAAGGAACGGCTCTCGGCACGACGCAAGGGTCGTGTCTGCCTTTAATAACAAGCTCGTCGGGGGTGAGAGTCTTGAAATCAACGCTTTTCTGCGGTCGCGAAATGGACGGCGTGGGCTTGAACGCCGCGCGGAAAATTATCGGCATACCCGAGCTTATCCCGCCGAGAATTCCGCCGTGATTGTTGGTGACGGTGGCGATTTTCCCGTTTTTTACGGTGAATTCGTCATTGTTTTCGCTGCCGAAAATATCAGCGCAGGAAAACCCGTTTCCGAACTCAATTCCCTTAACGGCGGGAATTGCGAAAACAAGCCGTGAAATAATGTTCTCCAGCCCGTCCAGCATCGGAGAACCCACACCCGCGGGAAACCCGACTGCCGCGCACTCGACAATTCCGCCCACGCTGTCGAGGTTTTCGCGCGCGGAATTTATCACCTCGCGCATTTGGGCTTCGGCTTTTTCAGACAGGGTAGGGAAGGAGCGCGATTTTACCGCCTCAAGCTGATTTGCAGTGATATTCACAGGGTCGAAAGCCTCGTCCCGAACATTTTTAATAGAACGGATATGCGCGCCCGTCGTGATGCTGCGGTGAGAGAGAATTTGCCCGCAAACCGCTCCCGCAAAGCAAAGCGGAGCGGTTATCCTGCCCGAAAAATGCCCGCCGCCGCGAGGGTCGTTCGCGCCGTTGTAGCGCAGATAGCCCGTATAATCCGCGTGAGCGGGACGCGCGATATGGGAAATGTTCCCGTAATCCGAGGAATGCTGATCGGTATTCATAATTACCGCCGCCAGCGGAGTGCCTGTGGTTTTCCCCTCAAAAAGCCCCGAAAGTATCTCGGGAATGTCCTTCTCGCTGCGCATAGTCGAAGTCCCGTCCTTTTTGGGAGCCCTTCGCGCCATAAATTCAGCGATTTTTTCGAGGTCAATTTCTTCCCCCGCGGGAAGATTGTCAATAACCACGCCGATGCCCTTTCCGTGACTTTCTCCGAAAAGCGAAAACTGAACTCCGCCATGAAAAGCCGATGACATAAAATACCTCCGTTAAAGCTCTGTAATATCCCCGCCGAGCGTTTTGTACACCTCGAAGAAGTCGGGGTAGGATTTTGCGACGCATTCCGCGCCTTTTATGATAATAGGGGAGTCGCTCTTAGTTGCCGCAATTGCCATGGACATTGCAATTCTGTGGTCGTTGTAGGACGAAATTTCGCCGCCCGTGAATTTATCAACGCCCTCGATTTCGATTTTGTCGGAAAACGCCTTTACCTTGCCTCCAACCCTGTTTAAACAGTCCTCCATAGCGGCAAGGCGGTCGCATTCCTTAATTCTAAGCCTTGCGACGTTTGTAAGAACGCTTTTACCCCTGCAAAAACTTGCAAGCACCGTCAAAATCGGCACAAGGTCGGGAATATCCGAACAGTCAAGCTCGAAGGCGTTGCGGTCCTTACCTAAATTTTCGCATATTTCAACGATTTTTTTATCGCCCTGCAACGAATTTGCGTTCAGCCCCGAAATTTCAAGCTCCGAACCCAGAGAATTTGCCGTAAACCAGAATGCCGACTGGGAATAATCTCCCTCGACAGCACCCGAAAAGGGCGTTAAACGCTGATTTCCGCGGACAAAATAACCGTTTTCGGTTTCTTTAATTTCACATCCGAAGCTCCTCAAAACGCCGATTGTAATATCTACATACGGCTTTGACTGGAGAGGCGAGGTGAGAACTATCTCGCTGTTGCCGCAAAGTAATGGCAGCGCGAACAAAAGCCCCGTTATAAACTGCGAGGAAATCCCGCCGTCAATCTCAAAACGCCCCGCCGACAGTTTTCCCGAAACCCGGCAGGGGAGGGTATTCCCCGAAAATGCCGCCGAAAAATCAAACGAAACGCCGTGCTTCGGGAATTCCTCCAAAAACGGCTTTATCGGTCTTTGGGGCAGCTTCCCGCGCCCGACAAACTCCGACGGCACTCCCAAAGCGCACGCCACGGGCATCAAAAACCGCATTGTTGAGCCAGATTCGTGGCAGTCAAGCAACGCCTTTTCGGGGACGTTTTCGATGCCTTTTATCACCGCGGTTTTGCCGTCAAAATCGATTTTCGCCCCGAGTGCGTTCATACAATCTATTGTCGCAAGAATATCCTCCGACGCGGAGAGATTTGATATTTCGGACGCGCCGTCAGCCAGAGCCGCCGCGATTATCATTCTGTGAGCGACGCTCTTTGATGGCGGCACGGTAACCGTCCCTTTAAGAGCCTTTGGTGTAATTTTCAGATCCATAAATTCAGCCTTTCAGAAAGTCTCCGTATTCCTCAACCGACATTCTGACAACCTCGCTTTTGCCGATTTCGGAGCAGATAACGATATTCATTCCGCTTGAAAGATGCTTTTTGTCGCGCAGCGAAAGCTCGTACAGCTTGTCCATATCCGAAAGCGCGGGATCTGTTATCGGAAGATGGCATTTTAATAAAAGCGCGTCAAGCTTGTCGGCAGTGCCTTTTTCGGTCATTCCGCGCCGTTCGGCGATATGCGTAAAAACGCTCATTCCTACAGCCACCGCGCACCCGTGCGTAAGCCCCGTGAAATTGTAGTATTTTTCAATGGCGTGACCCAGCGTATGCCCGAAATTTAACAGCATGCGCTCGCCTTTTTCGCGCTCGTCGTTTTCGACAACCTTGCCCTTTATTGAGACATTGCGCTTCATAATATCCACGAGATTGTCCTTGATATTCTGCGTTGAAAGAATGTCAAAAAGCTCCCGAGACTTAATCATACCGTGCTTTACAACCTCCGCCATACCGTCCGAGAAAAATTCGGGAGTAAGGGTATTGAGGGTCTCGGTGTCGCAGACCACAAGACAGGGCTGGTGAAACGCCCCGACAAGGTTTTTTCCGCCCGCGATATCCACCGCCGTCTTGCCGCCAACCGAGCTGTCCGCCTGGGACACCACTGTTGTTGGTATCTGCACGAAATCAATCCCGCGCATAAAAGTCGCCGCAGCATATCCCGCCGTATCTCCGACAACTCCGCCGCCCAAAGCAACTACAAAATC
>CANRIQ010000094.1 GCA_947630655.1 uncultured Clostridia bacterium
GATCATCAGCAGCTGTACCGCCGCCGGAACTTGCGGCAAATGCGGACATAGCGACTGCTGCGTTTGATATACAGGCTATGTATGCCGACGTAAGCATAAGGTATATTTTTTTGCGCATATCAATCACTTTTTTTGCTGCGCAGGCAAAAAAATTCTGCCGCTTTTCAGCGGCAGGCTTGTTTGATTTTACCATTGTAAAATCCTCCTTAAAAAATTTATTTACTATCCGCTTTCGCGGGAAGTATCAGAATATATCGTCGGTTTGAGGGAAATTATCCTCGTTGAAAATAAATTCTTCCGACATATCAAGTTGTGTAAATTCTTCGGGCGGGGGTTCATCTTCAAGACTATCATCACCGTAGAAAAAGTTCTGAGAGGCACTGCTGCTTGTTTGATAAAATTCATCATCGAGCAGTTGTTCCGCTGTTTCGGTATCAGTGTCGGGTTCTGTTTCATCAATTGTATCTTCTTCGGGAATATCCCAATCGCTTGTCATTTCTTCCTCCTTGTCATTAAGATCCGACAATTTTATTTCTTCAAACGCTACATCATCGGGAATTTTTTCCGTTTTCAGATTGTCAATAAGATAAGCATACTCCTTGTTGCTGTCCTCCAGATATTTGTAATTCTGGTGCTTTTCTATATCGAATTTGTGACAAAAAAACGGGTGCAGCGCGCGGACTATAAGCACACATTCCTTCGGTTTCATTACTTTAAGTTCATCTGGTGTCATTAACTCGCGTCCCATTATGCTGTTGTTTTCAGAGGTAGAGGGCGATTTGTGACTGCGTGTGCGGTTTTGCGATACAACGTCAATCGTTTCTTTTCCAAGCTGTTTAGAAATTGCTTCAAGTGTACTCGCTTCTTGACCGCCAAGGAACAGTAAGCTATCGCAGTTACCTGTTACAATCTCCCAAGATTTATCATACATTTTCTTTAATTGCGCGAGGTTTTGAATAATAATGTTCGCGGAGATTTCCATACTTCGCATTGTTGCAAGGAGTTTATCGAAATCGGGGATAGTGCCGATATTCGCAAACTCATCAAGTAAACAACGAACATGAACGGGCAAACGACCGCCGTATTTGAAGTTTGCCGCGTCATAAAGAGTATCGAAAAGTTGTGTATACATCATCGCCGCCAAGAAGTTAAAAGTCGCGTCTGAGGACGGTATAATAACAAAAAGGGCGGTCTTACGGTCGCCCAAAGTATCAAGGTGTATATTGTCCGTGTGCGTTAAATCAGCTACTTCGGGCAACTCAAATGCCGCAAATCGAACCGCCGCGCTTATCAGTATGGATTTTGCTGTTTCAGCGGGCGCTTTCTTAAAGTCGCGGTAGTATTTATATCCCATACTATGTGGATTTTTTTCGTACAACTCGTCCATCATAATATCAAGCGGCGATACGTGGTTTTCATCCTCCTCGCTTATTTCCGCAAGTGACATTACTCGCATTACGGTCGAAAAATTCATTGAGTATTCATCAAGTGCGCCCTCCGGATCTTTAAATTCAACGCCGTTCTTCTCTAATTCGTGACGTTCAAGAAGATAAAAAGAAATGGCAAGCGTCAACGCTTTTGTACTATCGTCCCAAAACTGGTCGCCGCCCGAAGAACCCTCTTGTTTAGTGTTCTTCATCAGACAGTTGACTAATTTCATTACATAGGTTTCGTTTACCTCGCCGTTTTTATAAACGTAATGAAACGGATTGTAATTGTTGCTGTGGCTCATATCAATAAGGTTAAATACGCGGATTTCATATCCCGCTTTTTCAAGCAGTCTGCCGCACGAGCGCAATAACTCTCCTTTAGGATCGGTCACAACATAGCTTGTGTTTAACTGCATAATGTTAGGCTTAACGTAAAATCGCGATTTACCAGCGCCAGAACCGCCGATTACAAGCACATTAAGGTTTTCGCGGTGCTGTCTTGTGTTAAGCGACATTCTGACCTCTTGCGTCAATATAATGTTGTTGTCTGTTTCATACGGGCTTTTAGGCTGTTTGTCGTTCTTTTTCTTGTCAGACTTGTCTGCGAGAAATTTTTCTTCTTTTTCTGTTGCCCAATGCGCAGAACCGTGTTCTACTCCTTTTTGGTGCAGTCGCTTTCGCGAGGTGTATTTCATAACGATATACACTGCTATTGCAAATGCAGCACCCAACACAAATCCAAAAGTGTTTGAACTCGTATTTGTAATATGCGATATAATGGCATCTGTATTTGTGATAGAATGCTCTAATGATGAAGACAGCTTGTTGAAATCAATACTGCCGTCATCTGACAACGATAAGTCAACCGCTGTACCTAACGCCGCCGCAAAATATAGTATAAACAGTACAATGATACCATATATCACCAAAGTTAAAGGATCTGCTTTTTTCTTTTTCATTTCCTTGCCCCTTTACTTTTATCTACCTTTTCTGTAAGGTTTTTAGTAAGATTTTCGGCTTTTTCTTTAGCCGATTTTGCCGCGCGGGAAATGTTGTTCTGGAAAGCGCTTTGTTTACGAGCCTTATCTACAATCTGTTGCGCCTTGCCCTCTGTAATGCCGTAATCCTTGGAGATTGCCGCTAAAAGGTTTTTGTCTGCAAAACTGTATTCCTGTTTTTTCGTTCCGACCAAAACTGAAAAAGAAGAATTTGATGTGCGGTCAATGGATACAGTCTGAGTATCACCGTTAGCGCGGAAGATAGCCGTTTCACGTTTCTTTGAATTGAGTTGAGTATCAATCTTCAAGGTCTTTGCAACTGCTTCGTCTGCTTGTTTTTCACTCATTCCGAGGTGGTTTATACATAGGTTTTTCATTTCCGATTTAGTCATTTTCGACGGAGTGAGTATAATATTCTGTTCTCCTCGGCTTGCAAAAATATGTGTATTATTCGAGCCTTTAAACGTTAATGAAGAAAATGATGTGTCGTTTAATAATTCGCTGTCGCCTTGATACTTAATATTGACTGCCATACGCTCTATTGTGTCAAGCTGCGAGGGTTTAGCATTAAATTTATGCGTATCAAGGTTAAGTTCCGCACAGATTTTATTTGCTGCAATTTCAGCTTTAAGGTCGGAAAATCCGAGTTCATCTTTAAGTATTTTTACAGCGTCATTTTTGCGTAAGTTTTTATCTGCCGTGATTTCCACGGATTTACCCTCTGCATCTGTAAATATAATCTTTTTGGTATCTGCTTTGGCAAATTCGTTAGCTTTTTCCGCGTTATATTCGTTTCTCAGTTCGGCTATACTTTGTTGTATAGCTGCTTTTTCGTTTCGAAGAACGCTGTCGGCAGCATTAGTTTCGGAAATATCGTAAACAACAATATTTTCAAAGCTCGGATTGCCATTATTATCAAGTATGGGTTTTCCGTCTTTATCTGCCTGTGGTGCTAAGATTTGTATGCCTTTAGCATTTTCGTTTACCTTATACCCAAGGCTTTCCCATTTTGCTTTGCCTGCAACTCTTATAGCGTCTGGGTTCTGCTCAATAATAAGTTTTTGATTATTTGCGCTGTAAGCGGGAAAATCCTTGTCATTTAGCTGTCTTGCTGCGTTTATATATGCTTGCTTAGTAGGCTTTAAATTGTTTAATCTGTTTTCCAATTTTGATATATCTGCTTTTATATCAATCTGTTTTTGGTTCTCGGCAACGCCCGTATCAATCTTACAGTTCAAATTAACTTGTTCATTTTCTGCTTTGAAATTTCTTTTAAGGTCTGCGACTTTCTCGGTATCTTCGGACTTATACGCGCAATATATCCTGTTGTCAGAGCCTTTAATGAAATTACATTCCAATCCTCGGCGGTCAAATTCGGACTTTATTGTATCTACATTTGCCGATGATACCGCAAATGTTTTAATGCTCTGCGGAGCATCTTTCATTCGCTCCTGCATAACTTCCTGCAAAATCTGATTTATAGCCGCCTTATCGCGGTCAAGGTAACTCATTGTTACTTTATCGCCATTGCCAATAAATGCAACAGGGATACCGTACTGTTTAGCTTTTGCGGAAATAATGTTTTTATCACTTTGAAGAAAATTGCTGTTGCTTACAATAGTGCTTTTGGCGTTTGCGGCTAACTCGATGATATGATTTTGCGATACATTTCCCGAAGTATCTCCTTTGGGAATTGCATCTAAAATCATTTCCGCGCCTTTTTTAATGCTAGGCGCAATCATCTTTATAAGTTCGGCAGCAATTTCCATACTTTTTTGTCCCGAACTAAGTGCCGCACTTGCCAAATCATCGGACATAGGCATATAATAAGACCTCCTTTATTATGACAATTTTACATAATCAGACGTTATAAAATCGTTTTCCGCTGTTGTCAAATCTTTTCTTGCGCCCGGAGTGACTTCGGCAAACATTATTCCGTCGGCACTTATTGTAGGCTCTGAAAGCTGTAAAACAAGTACCGCGTGTATGGTTTGCTCTGATTTGTAGTTGTGTGTAAAATCCGCCTCATAAAAGCAGTATATATAGTGCTTGCCATTTGTCGCTCCGACATAAGCACCACCGAATGTTAAATTTTCTATGCGTTCAACTTTAGCGCTTGAAGATGATACAGATATTATGTCATATCCCGTCAGCCGAGATATTATTGCACTTCCTGCGCCGCCGTTGTTATCAATGATGTTTGTTATTTGGTTTTCAAGAGTTTGTGAAATTGCATTGTCAAGCATAGCTTTTTGGTCGGCGTCCAGATCATCGGGAGAAAGAATATATGTGCTGTCTGCTTTTACGGTATAAGTGTGTTCAAACTCTTTTATTTCATATTTTTCTTTCAGCCCTGCAATGTTACTTTCGTTTAATTTTACTGTTACAGTATCTCCGTCTTTGTAAGTGTCGATTTCCTGTCCGTCAGTTCTAACAATGCTGAAATAATAACTGTTAATAGACAAATTTCCTGCGTATTCTACGCTTAATTTACAATACGGCGACGCGCCCGAAACTTTAAGAGAAACATCTTTGAATATATCTATACTCTCTTTTTCCGAAAGTCCGCTGACGGTAAATGTAAGCTCAGTGTTGGTAAATCCTACGCCCGTACCTGCAAGTTTTTCGGGATCTGGTATGACATTTACCGTTATAACATCGCCATTTTTAAGCGAACCGTTGTTTTCGGGCGGGTTGATTTTAAAGCTTGACAATATTTCCGCTGCCGAAACAGTGTCAACCTCGCTCAAAGTTGAAAGCAAATAATCGGTATCTGTGTTAATATACGCCGTACCCTCACCGTTTGAGCCACTGTAAGTAACGTCAATACATTTTTTAAAATCGAGCGTTGCTTTTACCGAAACTCCCGAACAGCCTGTTGTAAAAATACACATTGCAATCATAAGCAGTACAATAATAAATTTTTTCATTTTAAATATCCTTTCTGAAAATAAAATTATGTGCTATATGTAGCACAATTTAAAAAAATCAGACACGGCGGAAATGCTGAAAACCGCCGTGTCCGTAGGGGAATATATAGACACACGGACTAAATAGGAGTGAGTTTTAGTTCGTGTGAACTATGCCACGTTTCGTTATTTCCCAATCGGTGGTTTCAAAACTTTACCATTTTCCCAACAATGAACCGAGGTTGCATATTACATTTACAAGACTAGGAAATTTTTGATTAAAGTCGTAACCGTAACTGTCTGAGAGAAACTTGTACAACTGCATCGCCTCGTCGTCCAACAAATAGAGCGAGTAGCGAACCCCGTTGCTTTTTGCATTTTCTTTCGTAGTTTCATCTACTATATCAGTATCTTCCTCTATCTCGTCGTTGAAGTCCTCTGTATCTTCTTCGGTTTCGGTTTCGTCGGGAACAGGCGGGGCAATATTTTCTTTTTTCGGCTTTGCAGGAGATTTCTTCTGCATTTCCTTGACTTCTTTATGTGTGATTTCGGGTTTATTTTCGGCAATCTCTATCTGCTGTTCGGGGGAGAGTTTAGCAACCTCGTTTGCTGTCGATATGCTCATATCTCCCGACTTTACAGCCTGCTCTATCTCTGGAACGGCATTATGCTTTATGTTGTCTATTTTCGCAACTTGCGACGGGGAAATCTGCATCGCTTTTGCGATATGGTCGCGCAATCTGCCTTTAATAGGCTTGCCTGCGTCCGCAAGAGCCTTAAAGACACGCTCCAACTCCTCATACTCTCGCATAGCGTCTGTATCAGAATACTTGCGCTGAGTTGCATTAAGCATTATAAGGTCAAGCTGCGTTTCATCGCGGGTTTTTGAGCCTTTGACATAGCAGGGGACTGTCGTTGTTTTACGCCGACCGTCCGCTATAAGCTGTTTTATTGCCGCAAGCCGTCTATGTCCGCTTATAAGCGTATACTTGCCGTTTTCGGCGGTTACAACAAGTACGCTCATCAGACCTTGACGTTCTATATCTTCCGCAAGTTCCTCTATATCGGAGATTGCATAGAAATTATCCTCGTTCGGAATTATGTCGTCTATCTCAATCATTTTCAGACTGTCAACAAAGCTGTCTGATGCAGCCGCCATTATATCCTTGGTAATGCTCGTATCAAGATTAAATTTTCTTGCCATATTTTCCTCCTTATTGTCTGCGCCATTTTCGCGCGCCTTTTCATACTTCCACGCCTTTTCTTAATATCGCTATATACATCGTGTTTATCACCCTCCGCAAATTTCTATAATTTCCTGTGTCAGTTTTTTGCAACATTCGGCGGCAAATGTCCATTCCATATATTCGCTTGCCGTCATTCGGAAACTTATTGAGTTTTTTATTACACGGCTGAAAGGAAGATAATTTTGCATTGTCTTATCTCCGAGAGTTGTTTTTAAAAGTTCAAAAAGTCCCAAATCAGCAGGGTTCTCGCGGTCAAATTTATTTACGAAACAGCCGCCAAATTTCGTGCCGCACGAGGATATAATCCCCGTGACGTTAGGAATGCCTTGTATCGCAAACAATCCTAACTCAATCGGGACAAATACATAATCGCACGCGCTTATTATGCTTTCGGTCAAACAGTTAAGGGCAGGGGGGAGGTCTACGAGAACATAATCATAATCAGCTGCATACCACGGTTCATCGTTGTAACCAACTATTTTTTTAGCAATTTGTGAGCGTCTGTCAGCGGGGAACTGCTCAAATTGTGACGAGATGTTATTTAGTTCTTGCGTTGACGTAATAATGTCAATATTCGGGTATCTCGTTTCGCACCGCGCAACATCGGGTGTGACAACAGGCTTTGTCAGAGCCTGCGCCAGACCGTCTTTTGGACTATCGGTAAAAAATCTTGACGCATTTCCTTGTCCGTCCAAGTCAACGACAAGCACCTTGTTATCAGCTAATGCGAGCTGATACGCGATGTTGATTACTGATGTCGTTTTCCCGACACCGCCTTTGTTGTTGTAAAATGCCAGTGACTTCATATAAAAACCTCTTCTTTTCCTTTACTTAAGGATACCACAAAGTTCTTTAATCGATCTTCCCGACAAAGCGATAGAAAATCTCGACCTCCTGTGTTCTGCTGCCATTCTCATCGGTTTCCGCTTG
>CANRIQ010000095.1 GCA_947630655.1 uncultured Clostridia bacterium
TTCTGTTGTCCGTAAGGCAGTCGACTATAACCGCAACTCCGCCCGGTCCGTAGCCCTCGTAAACGCAGTTTTCATAATCGTTTTTCTCGCTGCCGCCAGCCGCTTTCTTCAGCAGGCGGTCAATGTTGTCGTTCGGGATATTGTTGGATTTCGCCTTCTGAACCAAGGTCGCCAGACGCGAGTTGTTGTTGGGGTCTGCCGAACCCGTTTCCTTGATGCAAACGAGAATTTCACGGCTTATTTTGGTGAAAACCTTTGCGCGCGCGCCGTCCTTTTCGCCCTTTTTGCGCTTGATAGTACTCCACTTAGAATGTCCTGACATAATGCTTCTCCTTTTTGTCTCAGCTTTTCAGCCGTTTATTATGATTACCGTTGTTATACAACCTGTAATATTTTACAAAAATCACTTTTCCGAAGGCTTGACCCTCGAAAATCCCTCTCCCATAACCTCTCCCGCGGTTGTCACGACAACAAACGCGGAGGGGTCGATTTCGCTTATAATGCGCTTTACGCGGGAATACGCGCTTCTGTGAACAGCCGTCGCGACAACGCGCATTTCCTCTCGGGAATACGCTCCCTCGCCCCGCAAAAACGTAACGCCGCTGCCGATTTGCATCATACGCCCGGCAATGCTCTCCGCCTTTTTGGAGAAAACAAGGATAAATCTGCTTTCCTGCGAACCGTAAACTATGCTGTCGATAAGCTTAGATTGCACGAATATGGCAACCGCCGCATACAGCACAACATTTATTTCCCTGTACACCAGCAGTCCCGCAGCCACTACCGCAATATCCAGCGCAGCCTGTATCCCGCCAAGCTTAAGCTCGGGGCAAAACCGCCGAATTATCTTCGTGAGAATATCAGTACCCCCCGAAGTGCCCTCGCAGCGGTAGGTAAGCCCCATTCCGAGCCCCATAAACGCGCCCCCGAACAGAGCCGCCGTGATTGCCTCGCCTGCACCCGCCCTGTAAACGGGAATAAACATCTCCGCCAGATCCGTAAACGCCGTCACTGCCGCCACGGATACGAGAGTTTTCATCATGGTCTGCCGGTTTAACAAAATAAACCCCAGCACGACAAGCGGAATATTAAGTGCTAAAATAAGCGTTCCAAGCCCCACCGGCAGATATTCCGCGAGAATTATTGCAATTCCCGTAACGCCGCCCGGAGCGATATTGTTCGGGGAAATGAAGCAGTGAACTCCGAGAGAATACACCGCCGCCCCCGCGATGATAACAGAATACTCGGCGCACAGCCGCAGCAGCTTTTTGATAGAAAACACCTCATTTTTCAGTGGTTTCTCCGTCATCGCACGGCAATGCCTTACAAATTGCCGCGAAAAGCTCTGAAAGTCTATGTTCCTGCCCAGTAAGGCTGAGATACCCGAAAAGCGTTTCCAAAGCGGTTGCACGGCGGTATTCCGCAGGCTTCGCGCTCTTCGGAACGGAAATTCCGCCCGCGTTTCTCCCCCGCCTTAGAATATCCGCCTCGCGCTCGGTCAAAAGCGGCTCGATAACCTCCACCGCCCGCGACTGAAAGCCCGCCCGAACGCGCTCTACGGCAAGCTCGTGCAGCCTGCCCGCGTTTGTGTGATGACGCTTTACAATAAGGCTTCGCACCATCACCTCGTAAACGCTGTCCCCGTAAAATGCGAGAACATTCGGACTGTAAGCCGCCGCCTCCTTCTCGCTCAGAATTTCACCAAACGTCATAATTACCCCAAAATGTAATACACAAAGCTGTATTCCTCGCTGTGAAGCTCGAACATATAGGTCTCCTTGCTTACCTCGCCTATGCCCGCTTCGGTCTCGGTATCGCCGAACGCTCGCTGCGCCAGAAGCTCGCTTTCGCGCTGTTTTTCGCCCTCAAGGCGTTTTATCTGCTCCTCCATGGGTCGGTACAGCCCGTTTACCCAGTCGGATTTCGGCGCGATGTAGAAATCCCGCACCCGAAGCCCCTGCTCCTTTGCCGCCGACAAAACGCTGTCCAGCGGCACGGGACGCCCAAACCTGCGCTCGACATAGCCCTTTGTGTCGGGAGACGGGTCGATAAGCCAGCAAAGAGTTCTGTACACCGCCGTACCGCCGCTTTTAAGCGCGTTTTTAAGCTGTTCAAGCCTTCTCGGCACGCCGTCGGGCTCGGAGCTTCCGTTAAACCAGATAAGCTCCCAGCCGCCCTCGGTGGTCGTCACCTCATATGCGCCCACCACGCGGGTCTCCATTCCGAGAGCTTCCGCCCTTTCCGCGCGGAAATCCTCGTAAAACGTCGCCAGCACCCTTGCTCCCGTTTCCTCGGAAATCAGCTTAGGCGTGAAAACATCGTCCCCGAAGAACAGCGCGTTTTTCGGGAGAATTTCCCCGCACATTTTCAGCACCGCGCGGGCGGTCTCCTCGCTTCCCGCGGTGGAACGTTCCATTTGCCTCAGCAGACTGTTTAAAAAGCTCATTTTTCTACCCCCGATGAAGAATTTTCTATCTATCCCGCTCTCGGTTGTACAAATGTTTTGTTATCTTACATAATTAAACTCGAAATCGAAAATCGACACCAGATCGTCCTCCTCGATTCCCTGCCGCTCCAGCTCGTCGATTATGCCGCTTTTGCGCAGCACCCGCTGGAAATACTGAAGGCTCTCGTAGTCCTCCATATTCACCATGGAAAGTATCGGCGCGAGCCACTCCGCTTCCACGATAAACACGCCGTCCGTTTTCGTCACCGTAAACGAACGTTTTTGCTCGTCCGATTTTTCAAGTTCCTCCAATGTCAGCGGCTCTGCCTCGTAACGCTTTACGGGAGGCAATTCGGCAAGCTTCGCGCAAACCGCGTCCATAAGCTCGTCTGTGCCTTTGGTTGTAGCTGCCGAAATTCTGAAAAATTGCAGACCCTTTTCCTTAATGAAATTCTCAAACGCCGAAATTTGCTCCTCCGCCGCCAGATCGCACTTATTCGCGGCGACAATCTGCGGTCTTTCGGAGAGTTCCTCCGAAAAATTCGCAAGCTCGGCGTTGATTTTCTCAAAATCATCGGCGGGGTCGCGTCCCTCAATTCCCGAAACGTCCACAACGTGAACAATAAGCCGACACCGCTCTACATGGCGCAGAAAATCGTGCCCGAGCCCCACGCCCTCGCTTGCGCCCTCGATAAGCCCGGGAATATCGGCTACAATGAACGACGCATCTCCGCGCTTTACAACTCCCAGCACGGGAGTCAGCGTTGTGAAATGGTAATTGGCAATTTTCGGCTTTGCGGCGGACACCACGCTTATAAGCGTCGATTTCCCGACATTCGGGAAACCCACCAGCCCCACGTCCGCCAACAGCTTCAGCTCCAGCGTAACATCATACTTCTCCCCCGGCATACCGGGCTTTGCAAAACGCGGGATCTGGCGCGTGGGGGTCGCAAAGTGCATATTTCCCCAGCCGCCCCTGCCGCCCCTCGCGACAACCACCGGTTCATCGTCCGAAACGTCCGCCAGAATTCGCCCCGTGTGAGAATCCTTAACGATCGTCCCGCGCGGCACGCGGATAACCGTCGGCTCCATAGACTTCCCCGAACAGCGATTCGCACCGCCGGGTTCGCCGTCGGGAGCAGAATATTTCTTCTTGTAGCGGAAATCAATAAGCGTCGAGAGACTGTCGTCCGCCAGAAACACAATATCCGAGCCCTTGCCGCCGTCGCCGCCGTCGGGTCCGCCCGCGTTCACATACTTTTCCCTGTGGAACGACACCGCGCCGTTGCCGCCGTTGCCCGCTTTTATGGATATTTCAACCTTGTCGACAAACATCTCTCCGCCTCCTTATCAAAATGTTAAAAAATATGCAAATAAGCCGGACAACAATCCGGCTTAAAGCTGCATAAAACGACCGAATTACTCGGCAGCGTAAACAGAAACCTGCTTTCTGTCTCTGCCTACACGCTCAAACTTCACCTTGCCGTCAACCAGCGCGAACAGAGTATCATCGGAACCTCTGCCGACATTGTTTCCGGGGTGAATATGCGTGCCGCGCTGTCTTACGAGAATGTTCCCCGCAAGCACAAACTGACCGTCAGCGCGCTTTACGCCAAGTCTTTTAGACTCGGAATCGCGTCCGTTTTTGGTAGAGCCCATACCTTTTTTGTGGGCAAAATATTGCAAGCTGATTTTAATCATGATATTACCTCCTCAAATAACACTAACCTTGATTTTGCTGTAATCCCCCGAAAGCGTTTCGAGATGCTCGTAAAACGCCGAAATCAGCTTTTGAGCGTTTTCATTCGTTTCACTAAGCGAAAGCGTTATGCGGTTTTCCTCCACCGAAACCTCGGCCTTCGCGCCGAAATTTTCGGTTATAGCGTTGCACACAAGCATTGTGCAGGAACTCACCGCCGCGCAGACGATATCATTCCCCTCGCTGCCGTAACCAGCGTGACCGCTTATCTCAAAGCCCGAAAACGACCTTACGCCCTCAAACTCCCCCGTGCGGAAAACACAGCTAAGCATTACGCGTTGATAGCCTCAATTCTAACCTGGCTGTACGGCTGTCTGTGACCCATCTTCCTCTTAACGTGCTTTTTGGGCTTGTAAGTAAACACCGTGATCTTCCTGCCCTTGCCGTTCTTAAGCAGAGTAGCCTTAACGGAAGCCCCGCTTACATAAGGCGCGCCGACGGTAACGCCGTCGTCCTTGCCCACCATGATTACCTTATCAAAGGTAATTTCTCCTTCGGCGTCAAGCTTTTCGATAAAGAGAACATCGCCCTCTTTAACCTGGTACTGCTTTCCGCCCGTTTCGATTACTGCGTACATAATTTTACCTCTTTTTTATCAGACTCGCTGTGCCAAGGCGCGTTTCCGCTTAAAAGCCCTACACAAGCGGCTTTATTATTATACCACAACGTTCGGCGGTTGTCAAGGGGTTTTTTACCTGTTGAAACTATTTTTTCCCAAGTCTTTTTGAAATATTCGGGGAATAACCGCTTTGGTTCTTTTTGCCTTTAAAGCAGCGATTATGTAATTTACACGATATTTTGTCACTTTTTATTAGTAAATATGTTTAATATGCCTAATACCATTTTGTTTATATTGTAGAAATTGTAAAAATTAACGAAAAACAGTTGACAAATGCCCGAAAGCGTTGTATAATATAATCAAACAAAGGAACACGGATTACCTCCGTAAAGTTTGTTTGTTTAGTTGTCTCCTTTCTTTTGTTCTACACATAATTATAATTTGATTTTGGCTCCCGCGAAAGCAGGAGCCGCTTTTTTTGCTCTTTTTTTAAAAAACTATGGAAAAATGTTCTTTTGTGTGATATAATAAAAATGATAGTTTAATTTTGAGGAGGAGTTTTTGTTATGGCAAAAAAGAAAAGCAGCACGGGAATTCCGGGACTTTCGTTCAGCTGGAAGCGGGCTCTGGGCATTACCGCGGCAAAACAGAAATTCGCGCGGAAAACGGGTATTCCCACGACAAAAGCGGGACTTGAACGCAAAATCGGACGAGCCGTGCTTGACCTGCTCGACCCGTCGGAGTCTTCCTCATCAAAAAAGAAAAAGTAAGGACTGATATGTATTTTTGAACGCAAGCAAACCGCCCGCGGGGTGTTTTTCAACAAAATTACCGACGAGCGTTTTAAGGTAAACCAGATAGTATTATATTTTTTCACCGACTACGGCGAAAATTCGGAGATTTCCCGCTCGGACCACGCGGCGGCGGCGTATATCCTCACCGACTGCTGTAAAAAATTCCCGACGCATACCGCGCTTTCGAGGTATCTGTCGTCGCTTTACGGGGCGTCGCTTACCTCGTCGGCGGTTACGGGACAGGTGTGGGACAAACGCTGCACATATGTGAAGTTTTCGTTTATAGACAACAGCTGCACGCTGTCGGGCGAAAACCTCGAAGCGGAGATGTGCGGGCTTATACGCGAGTGTCTGCTCTCGCCTATTGCCGAAAACGGCGAATTTGACGAAAAAATCACCGATTTTATGAAATCGGAGCTTATCGACACCATTGACAGCGTTATCAACGACAAAGCCTCCTTTGCCGCACAAAACGCCTCTAAAACCGCATTCTGCGGAGAGCCGCAGGAAACGCCCGCGCTGGGGACTCATGAACAGGCGGAAAGGGTTACCGCAAAGTCGGCATATAATGCGTATCTTAAAATGCTGAAAACAGCGCGGGTGGAGATTTTCGCGGCGGGAAAAAGCGATTTTTACGAGGCGGAACGGGTGCTTTCGGGAATATTTGACGGGCTCCCGCGCGAAAATATCTGCGAGCTTTGCGTAGCCCCTTCCCCGCTTAAAGCACAGCCTGCCGAGGTTTCGGACAAGTTTACCATGAAGCAGGCAATTTTAAGAATGTATTTTAAAGCTCCCGATTTTTCCGACAGATACGCGGCAACTATGCTGGCGATGATTTTGGGCGGCATGACAACCTCGCGGTTTTTTGAGAATATCCGCGAAAAACAGTCGCTGTGCTATTACTGCGCCTGCTCAAACAACCGAAACAAGCGCACAATAACCGCTTACGCGGGGGTTGAGCCGAAAAATATCGAGCGTACAAAGGCGGCTATCCTCGCGGAAATCGAGGATATACGGCAAAACGGAGTGTCCGGGGAGGAAATCAAGACCGCCATGCTTGAAATCAGCAATCAGATTTCCACGCTTTACGACAGCGCGGCGGCGTTGTCGGGGTGGTATTTAAATCAGCTCACCGACGGCGGTTTTGCAACGCCCGAGGAATATTTCGCGCAGATTTCCGAGGTTACCTCACAGCGTATTCAAAACGCCGCGCGGGCATATTCTCTTGACACGGTGTACACTTTATCGGGGGAGGAATGATTTCTTGACGGAAAAAATTTACACGGAAAAAATTTACGACGATGTGATAAAGGAAACCTGTCTGAAATACGTCTCCGAGAGCGGCGTGACGGTGTATATGCTGCCTATGCGCGGGTACAGCGCAGCTACGGCGCAGTTTTCGGTAAGATTTGGTTCGCAGGACAACAGCTTTTCGGTAAACGGCGGAGAGCTTGTCAAAATTCCCGACGGCACGGCGCATTATCTTGAACACAAGCTGTTCGAGAGCGAGGAAAAGGACGCGTTTGCTTTGTTTGCGCAGACGGGGGCTTCCTGCAACGCGGGGACAAGTTTTGATTACACGCAGTATTATTTTAGCTGTGCGAACCGTTTTTCGGAAAATCTCGGGATATTGCTGGACTTTGTGCAGGACCCGTTTTTTACCCCCGAAAATGTTGAAAAGGAGCGCGGAATTATCGGGCAGGAAATCACCATGTACCGCGATAATCCCACCTGGCGTATGTTTACCAACCTGCTGGAGGGGATTTATTTCAACAACCCCGTG
>CANRIQ010000096.1 GCA_947630655.1 uncultured Clostridia bacterium
GTCTGTTTTTTGATGGGAAACAGGGCGCAGAAGAAATACAACGGTTCGTGGTTCAGCGATTAGCATTTTAAGATAAGAGAAAGGAACAAAAATGCCTGAAAACAACATTGAAACTCTGAACTCCGAAATTGCCGAGTTTCATGAAAAGTACAAAGACATTGACGAAAAACTGAATAATGATGATATTCGCGGTAAATACCTTACGGACGCGGGCGCGATAGTTTCAAAATATCCGAATACCGAGGGCGAAATCCGCGAGCGGCTAGGGGAATTTTATAATTTAATAGGCTGCTGGACGGTGGTTTTCGGGAAAGACCTAGAACACGGGATTCCTTATTATCACAAGGCAATTGAGCTTTGCCCAGATTCGTGGGATATTCGGTTTGAGTATTTTACAACGCTTGAGGGTATCCTTCCGGACAAGGAATATTGCACTCCCGAACTTATACAGGACGCAATAGACTGCCTTACATTCTGCATAAACTACTGCAGCACTCCCGCGCTTAAGGCGGAATTTAGAGCCGACCTCCGCCTATGGGAGCTTGCGTGGGTGTACGATATTGCGGGGCGGAAAGAAGACTTCGGACGCTGCGGCAAGGAGGCTCAAAAAGTTGAGCTTGAAATATACGCGTATGAAATGGGCGTTACAAAAAAGCCGAATATTTTCAAGCGCATATTTGCAAAGCTGTTCAAGAAAAACGATAAGATGAAAGGAAAAGAAAATGGCAGAAATTAACATTGAAACCCTGAAAGCCGATATTGATAATTTCAACGCAAAGTACAAGGGCGTCGGCAAAGAGCTTGAAGACGAAAAATTCCTCGGTTGGTATCTTGAGGATGTGGAAGCTGTAATTGCAAAATACCCAAATCCCGAGGGTGAAGCCCGCGCTCGGCTTGGGAAATTCTGCCAGCACATCGGCTGCTGGACGGTGGTTTACGGACAAGACCTCGAACAAGGCATTCCGTATTATCACAAGGCTCTGGAGCTTTGCCCCGACTCGTATGATATTCACTTTGAGTATTTTACAACGCTTGAGGAGATAATCCCGAATGAAAAATACTCCACTCCCGAACTCGTGCAAGACGCGATTGACTGCCTTACATTCTGCATAGACGCGTGCGACACTTGGGAGCTTAAGAAAAAACGCCGCATTGACCTTAGGTATATGGACCTTGCAAATACCTACCGCATTGCAAAACAGCCCGAAAAGGCTGCCGAATGCGAAAAGATGTCCGCGAAAATGGCGGAGGAACTCGCTAAACGTGAAAAACAGGCTGAACGGGAAAAGAGACCGAACTTCTTCATCAGGCTTATCTCGCGCATATTAGCACCGATTTTGAGGAAATTCGACGACAGATAACAGAAAGGTAAAATTAACATGGCACAGTATGATGTTGAAGCATTGAACGCGGAAATTATCGCGTTTAGAAAGAAGTACAAGAGCAGCAACCTTGAAACCGCCGACGAGGTGACGAAGTTTATCGCGGACGGCGAGGCGTTAGCTGCGAAATACCCCGACCCCGAGGGCGAGTCGCGCGAGATGATCGCGAAATTCTACTGCGAAATCGGCTGTTACACTGCTGTTTTCGGGCAGGATTTAGAGCGCGGAATTCCGTATTACCATAAGGCAATAGAAACCTGCCCCGAATCGTATGATGTCCGATTTAGGTATTATACAACGCTTGAAGAGATAATACCGAATGAAAGAATCCGCACTCCCGAAATTTTGCAGGACGCTGTTGACTGCCTGACGTTCTGCTTAAACGCCTGCGATACTTGGGAGAAAAAGCGCAAACACGGTGCTGTCACCCTGTGCGAAGAACTCGCAAAGGTCTACAAAATCTTAGGTCAGCGTGACCTTGCCAAAGAGTACAATAAAATGGGCAAGGAGATATATAAAGAGCTGGTAAGAAGAAGCAAGCAGGGGATAGATTAACGTGACTGAACTGCGGGTAAAATCCATAAATTTGACCGACAAGGACATCAAAGCCGTGGAGGCTGTAAACAACGAAGCGTTTCCCGAGCCCGAGTGCATGAGTATCGGGGAGATGTTTACATTTCCCATAAAATCCGAGTTGCTGGGGTTTTATGATGCGGAAACTTTAGTCGGCTTTTCGCTGCTGCTGCATAACGCCGAAACGGTCTTTGCGGTTTTGTTGGCTATCGGCAGGAGTTACCGCAAAAACGGCTACGGTTCAAAGGCATTGCAGTCTGTTATTAAAAATTATCCGAATAAACAAATAGTGCTTGACTTTGAGCAGGTCGTAAAGACGGCGGAAAATTACGAACAGCGCGTTTCGAGAAAGCGTTTTTATTTAAGGAACGGTTTTTATGAAACAGGGCGGTTTACGGTGCTTTTCGGGGACAAGTATGAGGTTGTATGCTCCCGCGAAAAATTGAACGAGGAGAGCCTTAATGAAGTTCTGGCTGCAATTCATAAGCATACGCCCGAATTTGAGGAAACGCTGAAATAGTTTGTGATATATCCTGACTTGGGAGGAATAAACAATGATGAGAAATCCGGCGGAAACTATCGGTAAGATGATAGATAAGGCGGGAATAAGCTTCATATCTTATACGGACAGCGAGGGCTATCCCGTTACAAAAAAGGGCGTAACAGACCCCGATTACTGCGTTCTTAAGTTTACCGCAATCAAGGGGCGGTATTACAGCAATTTCAAGTCCGAGGATTTTGAAATATAGATACGAATTTGCGAGGTCGTGCAATATGAGAAAGATTAAGATGATTTGGCTTATTTTGGAAATAAGCGTGTTTCTGATGGGCGCAGCAATAATCGTATGCGGCTTTGCCGATATAGCTTTGCCGAAATCCGTTTGGTTATTGTTTGCGGTGTTGATCCTTGTGAACTTCCATAAGAAGAATTGACAACCTAATACCCCTTGACAAATAAAAAGAAATAGTGTATAATAATGGCAGCTAGCGTATACTAACCCATTTTAAGAAAGGAACATCAGCTATGAAAAAACCGTTTGTAACCAAGGAACAGATAGAGGAGATTGTGAAAACCTACCCCACGCCGTTTCACATCTACGATGAAAAGGGCATCCGCGAGAACGCACGCGCGCTGTATAAGGCGTTTTCGTGGAACAAGGGTTTCCGCGAGTACTTCGCGGTGAAGGCTACTCCAAACCCCTTTATTATGAGGATTTTGCAGGAGGAGGGCTGCGGATTTGACTGTTCGAGCTTAAACGAGCTTACGCTTTCTGACGCGGTGGGCGCGAAGGCGCACGATATTATGTTTTCGTCTAACGCCACTCCCGACGCGGATTTTTTAAAGGCTTACGAGCTCGGGGCTATCATCAATCTTGACGATTTCACGCATATCGACGTTCTTGACAAGCTGACGGGCATTCCCGAAACCATCTGCTGCCGTTACAACCCCGGCGGAGAATTCAAAACCGACGGCTCGCCGAACGTTATGGACACGCCGCGCGACGCAAAATACGGCTTTACGCACGAGCAGATTATCGAGGGCTACCGCGTTCTCAAGGAAAAGGGCGCGAAGAAATTCGGTATGCATGCGTTTCTGGCGTCGAATACGCTTACAAACGACTATTACCCCACTCTTGCAAGAATTTTGTTCAGGACAGCCGTTGAGATTAAGGAAAAAACGGGTGTTGAGCTTTCGTTTATAAACCTCAGCGGAGGCGTCGGAATAGCCTACAAGCCCGACCAGCCCCAAAACGACATTGCCGTAATCGGAGAAAAGGTGCGCGAGGCTTACGAGGAAATTTTAGTGCCCGCGGGAATGGAAAATGTTGCCATTTTCACGGAGCTCGGGCGGTTTATGCTTGCACCCTACGGCTTGCTTATAGCAAAGGCTATCCGCGAAAAACATATTTATAAGGAATACATCGGTCTTGACGCATGCGCCGCGAACCTTATGCGCCCCGCAATCTACGGCGCGTATCATCATATAACGGTTCTGGGCAAGGAAAACGCTCCCTGCGACCACAAGTATGACGTTACAGGAGGACTTTGCGAAAACTGCGATAAATTCGCGGTTGACAGAATGCTGCCGAAAATCGACATAGGCGACTATATCGCTATTCACGACGCGGGCGCGCACGGTCATTCCATGGGCTACAACTACAACGGAAAGCTGCGAAGCGCGGAGCTTCTCCTGCGCGAGGACGGCAGCGTGAAGCTTATCCGCCGCGCCGAGACCCCCGAGGACTATTTCGCGACGCTTGACTTCGCAAAGGGAAAATACGACCTGTAAATTTACGGCTGAAAGGACCCGGATAAATGAAAAAGACAAAGTTTTTGGCAGCGGCATTGGCGGCAATTCTGGCGGTAAGCCTTTGCGGGTGCAATGGCGAAGTACAAGATTTGTCTGCAATTAAGTATGTAACGCCGAGCGAAAACAAATTTGAATATGAATTCGACGCAGAGACGGGAGGAAATATCATTACCCGCTATAAGGGAATGAAGTGGAATATATCTATCCCCGACACGATAGGCGGCGAAAAGGTAGTAGGGTTTATCTTAAATAATAATTTTGTCAGATACGTTCGCCTGTCGGACGGCTTGACCGGGTTTGATTTCTATGGCTGTAACATTCTTAAGGGCGTAGTCATTCACGACAGTGTGACCAAAATCGGCATCCAGGCTTTCGAAAACTGCACAAGCCTTAAAAATATTGACATTCCCGACAGCGTGACCGAAATCGACCACAGGGCTTTCAGTGGCTGCAAAAGCCTTGAAAGCATTGACATTCCCGAAGGTGTGACCAAAATCGGCGAGGGTGCTTTCTCCGGATGCACGAGCCTTAAAAATATTGACATTCCCGACAGTGTAACCGAAATCGGCAACAATGCTTTCCAAAACTGCGCAAGCCTTGAGAGCGTAGACATTCCCGACAGCGTGACCGGAATCGGAGATCGGGATTTCCAAAACTGCGCAAGCCTTAAAAGCGTAGATATTCCCGACAGTGTGACCAAAATCGGCATCCAGGCTTTCGAAAACTGCACAAGCCTTAAAAATATTGACATTCCCGACGGCGTGACCGAAATCGACTCGTTCGTTTTCTCCGGATGCACAAGCCTTGAAAGCGTTAACCTTCCCGACAGCATAGAAGAGGTATATAGCAGTGCTTTCGACGGTTGTGACAAAGCCAAAATTACTTACAAGGGTGATACATACGACTGCAAAACTATATACGCTGCAATAAACGGCTAAACCCCGCCCCGCTCCACAAAAGAGCGGGCTTTTGGTAATTTGTCACAAAAAATTTTTTCCTCGCCCGACAAAGTTTGTCGAAAAACCGCCTTGATATATATATATATATATATATAGTATAATGGGATTTGCGGGGTTCTCCGCGAATTTTTTGAAAGGAATTTTGACAGATGAAAAAGACAAAGTTTTTGGCAGCGGCAATGGCGGCTGTTCTGGCGGTAAGCCTTTGCGGGTGCAATAACGACAGCAAGGAATCGAACAGCAGTCAAAGCGAAAGCAGTTCGGAAAGCTCAAGCAGCGTACAAAGCAGCTCGGAGAGTTCGGAAAGCTCCGAAAGCTCGGAGAGTGCAGAAAGGGCAGAAAGCACGGAAAGCTCTGCTCCCGAGTCGGAGCCGGTTGAAAGCAAGCCGAGCATCGAGTATGTAACGCCGAGCGAAGACGAGTTTGATTATAAGTTCGACTCGGAGGCGGGAGGAAACGTCATTACCGGTTATAATGGAACAGAGAAGAATATAACTATCCCCGATACAATAGACGGAGATAAGGTAGTGGATTTTAGATTTGGTGGAAATAGTGATATCGAATATGTTCGTATACCGGACGGCTTTACTAAGATCGGTTATAACGCTTTCGGCGGCTGTAAAAATCTTAAAGGCGTGGAAATTCCTAACAGTGTGACCGAAATCGGATTTGAGTTTTTCAGAGGATGCACAAGCCTTACAAACATAGAAATTCCCGACAGCGTGATTGAGATTGGCAGTGGTGCTTTCTACGGCTGCGAAAACTTAACAAGCATAAACATTCCTGACAGCGTGACTGCAATCGGCGATCTTGCTTTCATAGAATGCATAAATCTTAAAAGCGTAAACATTCCCGACGGACTAACGAAAATTAGAAAATCTACCTTCCGTAAGTGCTCAAGTCTCACAAGCGTAACTATTCCCGAAAGTGTGACCGAAATCGACCCGTATGCTTTTAGTTCCTGCGTGAGTCTTACAAGCATAAACATTCCTGACAGCGTGACTACAATCGGCGAGCAGGCTTTTGCTGGCTGCGCGGGTCTTACAAGCATAAACATTCCTAACGGCGTGACCGAAATCAGCGAGAAGACTTTTAGTGGCTGCACGGGTCTTACAAGCATAAACATTCCTAACGGCGTGACCAAAATCGGCAAGAATGCTTTTAATGGCTGCACAGGTTTTACAAGTATAGAAATTCCCGACGGCGTGACAGAAATCGGCGACAGTGCTTTCGCGTTCTGCTCAAATCTGAAAACCGTAAATATCGCGGACAGCGTGACAAAGATAGGTCACGGTGCTTTCTACGACTGTAAGAAAGCAAAAATTACATACAAGGGCAACACCTTCGACTCCAGCACTTATTGAAGCACTATATGCGTATTAAACGGCTAACCCCCTCCCCGCTCCCGAAAAGAGCGGGGCTTTTTCCTGCTTATAAGAAAAATCCGGAAAACTACTTGATTTTTTCGGGGAAATGAGTTATAATATAATATGATTAGTAAATATGTACGCCGAACGCTTTCGATTATGGGGGCAGACCCTGTGCAACAGTGTGCCGTGAACCATGTCAGGCGGGGAACCGAGCAGCATTAAGCGGATTTCTCTGTGTGCCGCAGCAAGTCTGTTCCCATAATCGAGAGTGTTCGTTTTGTTTTAGAACAGTAAATCGGGGGAGTTGGGGTCGTGTATCTTGCGCTGTATAGGAAATACCGTCCGAGGACGTTTGACGACGTTATCTCGCAGGAGCATATCACCACCACCCTGAAAAATCAGGTTATCAGCGGGAATACCGCTCATGCGTACCTGTTTACGGGCTCTCGCGGTACGGGAAAGACCACCTGCGCGAAAATTCTCGCTATGGCGGTCAACTGCGAACACCCAAAAAATGGAAATCCCTGCCTTGAATGCGAACGCTGCCGGGAAATTCTTGACGGGACAACCACGGATATTGTGGAAATGGACGCCGCTTCCAACAACGGCGTTGACGATGTGCGGCAGCTTCGCGACGAGGTGAATTACACGCCTGTTTCCTGCAAATACCGCGTGT
>CANRIQ010000097.1 GCA_947630655.1 uncultured Clostridia bacterium
CCTCCGCGCTTACCGCGGGCAGAGCGGAATTTGTTCACGCTCTTCCCATTTTCGGGCAAATTCCCACAATTCAGCACCTTTTTCCGGGCTGATAACCGTTGTTTTTCACGCTCAACGGCATTTTTAACGCACCAAATATTCCCATATTTCAGCACATCCGCGAAACCCTCCGCGCTTACCGCGGGCAGAGCGGAATTTGTTCACGCTCTTCCCATTTTCGGGCAAATTCCCACAATTCAGCACCTTTTTCCGGGCTGATAACCGTTGTTTTTCACGCTCAACGGCATTTTTAACGCACCAAATATTCCCATATTTCAGCGTCTCCGCGAAACCCTCCGCGCTGACACCGCGGGCAGAGCCGAATTTGTTCACGCGTTCCCACGTTTTCGGGCAAATTCCCACAATTCAGCACCTTTTTCGGGCTGATAACCGTTGTTCACACTCAACAGCATTTTTAACGCCAAATATTCCCATATTTCAGCATATCCGCGAAACCCGCCGCGCTGGCAACCGCGGGCAGAGCCGAATTTGTTCACGCGTTCCCACGTTTTCGGGTAAATTCCCACAATTCAGCACCTTTTCCGGGCTGATAACCGTTGTTTTTCACGCTCAACGGCATTTTAACGCACCAAATATTCCCATATTTCAGTATATCCGCGAAACCCGCCTCGCTAACAACCGCGGGCAGAGCCAAATTTGTTCAAGCGTTCCCACGTTTTCGGGTAAATTCCCACAATTCAGCACATCCGCGAAACCCTCCGCGCTTACCGCGGGCAGAGCCAAATTTGTTCAAGCTCTCCCCCGCTTTCGGATATTTTTTTCCCGGTTCAGCACCTTTTCCGGGCTGATAACCGATGTTTTTCACGCTCAACAGCATTTTTAATGCACCAAATATTCCCATATTTCAGTATATCCGCGAAACCCTCCGCGCAGGCAACCGCAGGCAGAACCGAGTTTGTTCACACTCTCCACCGCTTTCGGGAAATATATCCCATAATTTTCGCGCTGACGACCGCGGCGGTCACCGAATACACCGACACTATCCACACGCACGGAAGTATGTCAAACGGCTTTGCAGAGCCGTTTGCCGCACGCAGAGCCGCCGCTGTTGCGGGGAGAATTTGTAAACTCGCCGTGTTCAGCACCGCAAGCATAATCATATCGTCCGTAGCAACGCCGACATTTTCGCCGTTTTGCGCGTTTTCCTCGGAAATCGCCTTCATAGCCGCGATCCCAAGCGGCGTGGAGGCGTTGCCGAGCCCGAGGATATTTGCCGCGAGATTGAGCGTTATAAGCCCCGCTGCGCGCCCGCCGCGCTTTATTTTGCGAAAAAGCAGCCCCACTATCGGCGACAGCAGCCGCGACAGCTTATCCGTAAGCCCCGCGCGCTCCGCGACCTTCATCAGACCGCTCCAGAAGCACATTATCCCGCAAAGCGAGATTACCAGCTCCACTGCCTCGCCCGATTTTGAAAGAATATTCGCCGAAAGCTCCGGCATTCTCCCGTTTACGGCTGCGAAAATCAGCGAAATTACAGGAATTACCAGCAGAATAATTTTCATCTGTTCACCCCAAAAATGAAATTGTATAATAAATTCTCAAATTGCCGAAATGTTGTGCAGGAAAAAATTTGACATTTTTATACAAATATGTTATAATTTATATAGAAATAGGGAATTTTTAGAAATAATTTTCCTTTTTCTGAGAATTTTGTAAAATTGGAGGAAAAATCATGGTTAAATCAACAGGAATTGTCAGAAAAGTGGACGAGCTGGGAAGAATTGTCATTCCGATTGAGCTGCGCCGCAATATGGACGTTGGCGTTAAGGACAGCTTGGAGATTTACGTAGAGGACGACCACATTATACTCAAGAAATACACGCCTGCGTGCGCGTTTTGCTCTGACGCGACGGGGATTACCGTTTTCAAGGGGAAGAATATCTGCGCAAACTGCCTTAAGGAGCTGAACGCGCTTACGCCTACGGCGAACGCCTGATACATACTATTTAAAAAATCCCCTTTTTAGAACAGGCGGGTAGGCAGTTCACAGTGCACAGGGTACAGTGAACGCAATATCCGCTTCTCGGATAACGCTAGCAAAGGTTCTGCTTCGCGGGATTTAGATTGTATTAAAAAATAAAGGTCGCCGAACCAACCGTTTCGACGACCTTTACTCTTTGTGACAATCTAAAATGTTCGCGCAAGCGAACACATACTACTGTGCACTGTGCACTATTAACTATTAACTGACAAAAAAACGCGACACAAACGTGCCGCGTTTTCGTGGTTTATGGAAATTACTTTCTCTTCTTAGCAACAACCATAGCACCTGCAGCCAGAGCAGCAACGCCCAGAACAGCAGCTACGCCCTCAACACCGGTGTCAACAGGATCCTTATCGGTCTTGTCAGCAGTGGGAGCGGAATCGCTCTCAGTGTTAGCAGCATCGCTCTCAGTGTTAGCAGCAGCGTCAGCACCGTCAGCAGGAGCCTTCTCAGCGAAAGCAGCGATAGCCATTGTGGAAAGTGCAAGCACAGACGCACATACAGCAGCAAGAATCTTCTTCATTGTAGTTATCCTCCATAAATTTTGTAATGTTACAGCATAAAACCGCCCCAAACGGACTGCCTTTGCTGTACTGTAAACATTATACATCAAACGCCCGCGGATTTCAATTGTTTTTTTGCCCAAAATTTTGCTAACTTTTTCGGCATTTTTTGGACGTTACAACAATTTTTTTGAAAAATACGTCAAACATACGTCATTTTTTCAATAACAAACGCACATTTTATCGTTTTTTCCGAACGGCGTTATTTCCTGAAATTGGGATTATCATCGGGTTCGCGCATAATCACATCGAAAAGCCGCTGGGTCTTATTGGTCCGCGAACGCTTCTTATCCTTCAGCATCTCAAGCTCGGAGCGGTGCTCCTCGGCTTGCCCGGGAGCAGCCTGCTCGGTCGGACTGTTCGGGAACAGCCGCCTGTCCTCCGTCCATATCCCGCTTGGCGCGTTTTCGCGCGTAAGCGGCTTTTTCGGCTTATCCTCCCACTCGGGAGCGGGTTCTTCATCGACAACCCGCGGTTTTACGCGTCCTGCGCCCAAATTCTCCTCCGACTGCTGAAGCACGTCAAAAATGCTCCCGACGTCCTTAAACGGGTCGGTATCGACGGGCTTTGCGGATTGCGATGGCTTCGGAGGCTTCGGGGGCTCGGGCGGCGTTTCCTCCGCCGTCTCAGCCCTCGGAGAGGAAATAATTTCCATATCGGGCGGAGCAGCGGCAATCGGCGCACCCGCAATCTTCCCGTACGCGCTTATAGCGGCAGCGTTTTTGCGGATAACGCGCGGTTTCGCGGGCTCTGCGGGCTTTTCCGGCTTTTCGGGCTCAAACGGCTCGAATTGCCCGGGCTGCTCAACCTGCCCGGCTTGTTCAACATGCTCAACCTGTTCAAAATGTTCAAATTGCTCGGTTTGTTCAACATGTTCATTATTGACAATTCTCTCCGAATTATCCGAATTGTCAATATTTCCCAAATTCTCCGAAACAAACGAAAAATCAGGCGGCGTATGCGGCTCCCAACCCGCTTCCTGACGGGAATTCGCCGAAGCCGCAGGCTGCCGTTCGGGAACGGTGCGCTCGGGAGCAGCGGGAGCGGGAGCGGGGGTCTGCGCCCCGACAAACGGCGTAAATCCCGAGCCTTCGGGACGCGCGCCGAGGCTCTCCCCGTTGCGGATAATATGCGTCACCTGCGGACGCTCGCTCTTTCTCTGCTGAACCGTCGGCGACGTAAAAAATCCGTCCTTCGGGTCGCGGCGGCGCGGCTCCTCGCGGGGTTCTTCCGGCTTTGGCTCGGAAAGCTCCGCGCGGCTTATTCGCTCGGGAATAAACGGCTTCACAACGCGCTCCTTCGGATACTCGCGCTCGCGCCGCGGCACGTCCTCAATCGGGTGACTTTTGGTAATATCTACCTCTAATGAATAATTCAGGAAATTTTCAAGCTCGGACGGAGCAATCTCCCCGTTTCCAACTTTTTCCACCATAGCCTGCAAATACGAATACCAGTACTCGTACTCTTTCATGCTCATAATCTTATCCACGCGTGAATAAACCTCGTCTGTCACGGCGCGGCATTTTTCCGCAAGCTCGGGGGTCATACGGGGGCTGGGATGCTCCTCGTTGTAGATTTCAAGGCAGGTTTTGCCGTTCGGGATAAACCGCGAGCAATACTCCTCCAAATGCTCCGCGTCCCGCAGAAAATACCTCCCGCACCGTTTGCACCGCGACAGCCACGCCTTATCCTCGATTATCGCGTCGATTTCGAGGTCAATTGCGGCTTTCAGGCTGCACGGCATATAAATCTTATCGGAATATTTTTCCATTTTCCCGCGGACAATGTTGTAGCTCGAAAACTCCTGCGGAAGCCCCGCTTTCATTCGCGAAAACGCGTCCATAGCCACCTGATCCGAAACCTCGGAATAATCGCCGATGTCGGAATAATCGTCCGAATAATCGAACCCCGCCAGCACATGGCGGACTATTTCCTTGGAAATATTCGGGAAAATAAACGGCGCAGTCGGCACGCGTCCCACCGTAAACACCTTTGTCACGCCCAGATCCTCAATTCTGCACCCCAGCTCCCTTGCGGTCACCGAGAACATCAGATCGAAATAATTGCGCCTTGCCGCGGCTTCCTCGGCGGACTTCAGCCCGTCTATAAACACGAAATTCACCTTAGAATTCGCATAATCCTGAAGCCTTATGATATTCAGCCACTCGTTTACGGCGCGGTTGTAGCGAAACTCTGAAAGCCTTGCGAAAATTGCCTTCTCAAACGGCGTTTTGCACCGAATATAGCGGTTCCACAGCCCCGACGCGCTTATGTTGTCGCGGCGGCAGACGTAGTCTATCCAGCAGTCGTATACAATTTTTTCGTATTCCGTGAGAATATTGTGCTCGATAAACCCGTGCGCGCTCCGAATATCGCGGCGAAGCTCGGAAATTCTGTCAAGATCGGGAGTTCCGCTTTTGAGAGCCTCATTGCAGACGTTAATTGCGCCCTCGGCGAAAAACGAAAAGTCGAATTCGCAGAAATCTATAATTGACGACGGATATCGCAGCATAAATATTTCGCTGGAATTTTTACCGACGAGCTTCAGCGTATTTTCCACATCAATTCTCCTTTTGTTTTTTTATTTCCCAAACTGCGGATTATTCAACGGCAGCGGAGCTTTCCGTGCTCTCTGCGCTCTCCTCGCTGTCCGAGGGCGGCTTTATAAGCGTCGTAGAAAGGCTTTTCGGGGTGCTTTGCGAGCTTTTCGGAGTCTCCTCGTCCAGCTTTTCGATAAGGTAGGGATTTTCACGCTCAACCGAATCTACAAGCAGCAGCTCCCGCTTTTTCCCGTCGACGGTTTTTGTAATCCACTTAACGGAATCGGTCGGCGCGCCGTTGTACTCGGAGGTATAAATCCACTGGCAGCCAAAAACCCTTTTGCACATGCCGAGCGGGATTTTTATATCGTCCTCGGTCTCCTCGATGTAGAAGGTCTGTATTTTCTGGTCTCCGCGCTCGCTGAAATACCTTACCACGCGGAATTTCCCCGAATCGGACAGCCTTTCATAATCGGGATCGCGCTGATTAAGGTCAACGCCCGTAAAGGTCACCTTCCCCATAAACATCTGAATACCGATATACCCCACCGTCCCGATTACGAACATAAGCAAAAACATCGTCCCGAGGACTGTTTTAAGCGTCTCATTCGAGCTGTTCGCGAAAAACAGCACCGCCATTACCGCCACCGGAGGAATAATTATATACCAGTTTCCGAACCCGCAGATAAGTATAGCAAAGACGATTATCGGCAGCACATAGGCGTTTATCTGCGTCAATACCTGTTTTCTGGAAATTAAGAATATCCCCGCGGCGCAAAAGTTCACGAACAGATACAAAACGAACAGCGGAGTGGGATTATCAAGCTGAAAATAGTACCCGAAGCACAGATATGCGATCCACACCGCAAAAAGAGTATATCCCCAGCCCAGCACGGCAACCGCGCGCCGAAACCACACGTTCTTGAAAAAAGCAACCAGCTTATCCATTTAATGTCCTCTCTTTTTATCGGAATGTACAAGTAAAGCGAATGTTCCAAAAAAACAATTCTACATATTATATTGTATAATAAATCGCCGAAAAATGCAAGGGGTTTTTTAAGGTTTTTACAGGAAAAAAGGGAGAACCCCAAGGTTCTCCCGAAAATATCAGAAAATATTAAGAAAACTTTATCAGCTTTCTCTGTTTTGATTAAACTTGCGCAAAAGAGCGTCGATATCGTTGGGCTCGGACGTAAATCCGACGTTCCCCGCAAGACCCTCCGACGACGGCGTGACCGTCACAGCGGGCGCGGGCTGTTCCGCGGAAGCCGCGGGAGCCGACTGAACATTTTCCTCCGCAAAGTCGGTCGCCACAACAATAAGCGAGATTTCATCGTCCGCCAGCGTCTCGTCAAACACAACGCCGCCCTTGAACTTCGCCTCGGGATCGAATTTGTTGGAAATTTCTTCCATAAGCCCGTCGTATTCCTCAAGCGGGAACGACTCGGGAACGCTTATATTAAGCAGACCGCGTCTTGCGCCGTCAATGGAGGTTTCAAGCAGCGGACTGCTTATAACCTCGTTTAACGCGTCTTCTATCTTGTTATCGCCCTTGCCCTTGCCCATGGCAATATGAGCAATGCCCGAATCGCGCAGAGCCATCGTCACATCGGCAAAATCCACGTTTATGTAGCCGTCGCCCTGTATAAGCTGAATAACGCCCATAACCGCCTTGCACAAAACGTTATCCACCTCGGCAAAGGCGTTTTTAAGGGTCATTTTCGTGCCCCTGAACTGCTTCAAACGGTCGTTCGGGATAACGATAAGCGCGTCGACATATTTCTTCATCTCGGAAATGCCCGCGATAGCCGCCGACATTTTGGTTGCACCCTCGTACTTAAAAGGCTTTGTAACCACGCCGACAGTCAGAATTCCCTTTTCCTTCGCGAGAGAAGCCACCACGGGAGCCGCCCCCGTGCCCGTTCCGCCGCCCATGCCCGCGGTAACGAACAGCATCGCCACGCCGTCAAGCTGCGCCGCAACATCATCGGCGTTTTCCTCCGCGGAAGCCTTTCCCTTTTCGGGATTGTTCCCCGCGCCGCGCCCCTGGGTGGTCTTTCTGCCGATCTGGATAAGCTT
>CANRIQ010000098.1 GCA_947630655.1 uncultured Clostridia bacterium
CCAAGCGGCGTATTTTCGGGCTTTTCGAGATAGCAAATCCCCCTAAGGTCGTGCATATCCGAAAGCCTTTGCCCCTGCTTAAAGCGGTTCAGCATCTCGGAGAGCGTCACCTCGCCCATGCCGTACATCAGAAGATCCGCGCCGCTGTCCACCAAAATTGACGGCATAACGCTGTCGCTCCAGTAGTCGTAATGCGCAAAACGTCTAAGCGACGCTTCCAGACCGCCGATTTCTATCTCCACATCGGGGAAAAGACGCTTTAAAGCCTTGCAGTAAACGATAACGGCGCGGTCGGGTCTGCGCCCGCCCCTTCCGCCCGGAGAATACGCGTCGTCGTTGCGTTTCTTTAAGGCTACCGTGTAATTTGACACCATGCTGTCGATGTTCCCGCCTGTCACCATAAAGCAGAATTTTGGCTGTCCGAGAGCCTTAAAATCCGCGTCGGACTGCGGCTGTGCAATAATTCCGACAGAAAACCCCGCCGCCTCGATCATGCGCGAAATTATAGCGATACCGAACGTCGGGTGGTCGATATACGCGTCGCCCGTCACGCAGATAAAATCAAGCTGTTCTATACCGCGTTCGTTCATATCCTCTCTTGAAACAGGCAAAAACGGCATTTTACATTCCTTTCAGATGTTCATCAATGTACTCCGATAGATTTTTTCTCCGAACAGCATTTCTGTTTTCCGAATACTGCCCGTAGCTCTCGAAAAGCCCTTTACAAAGCGGCTTTACGTTCGGCATAAGCTTCAGCATCTCCGAAACATCAAGAGCGTATTCATAATCGTAAAACGGGAAGTAATTTCTCTGTTCAATTTTGTCGTAAACAAACGAAAATTCGGGCTTTTTCCCTAAAACCCTGTAGCATTCCGTTACCCATTCGAGAATTTTTACAGTTTCCGGATTTCCGACATTGAAAACGCGCTTTTCGGGCTTCTTTTTCAGGAGAATTTCAATAAACCGGCACATATCCTCGATATCGAAAAACTGAAGCTTCATTTTCCCGTCCTTCGGAACATAAAATTTGCGGTTCTGCTCCGCGCAGTCGAAAACAAAAGCCTCGCGGTAAAGATTGTTGTATTTCCCGTAAAGATACGGCGGACGAAGTATGTATGCGTTCGGAACGCGCTCTGAAAGGCGTTTTTCCGCGGCAATTTTGTTTATGCCGTAATCGCCCCATATTGAATTTGCGCCTGTCGTCATTTCCTCCGAAAACGGCTGCGGAAGAGTTTCGGGATAGACTGCGCTTGAGCTTATCATTACATAATTTTCAAATTCACCCAAGCCGTCAAGCAAATCGTCAATATCCGCCGAATTGTAAGCCGTCACGTCTATAACCGCGTCAAACGAGTATTTTTTCAGCGTATCTCCTAACGCGTGCCTGTCGGCAATTATCGGTATAACGCCCGCAGGCTGGGGACGGCTGCCGCGGTTTAAAGCATAAACCTCGTTTTCCTTCGCGAAATATTCCGCTGTAAAGCGGCTTGCGAAAACCGTTCCGCCCGTTACGAGAATTTTCATATTCCCTCCGTTATCCGCAGATCTCCCGCGCGATTTTTTCGGCTCTTTCGTAGATTTCGTTTTTGTCGACAGTCGTAAATTCGCCGTTTTCATAGAGAATTTTCCCGTTTATGACGGTCATTTTCACATTCTGCTTTGAACCCGCGTAAACGAGGTTTTTAGCCAAATTGTGGAACGGGCGCATATTCGGCTGTGAAAGGTCAATTACCGCAAAATCGGCGAATTTCCCCGCAGCCAGAACATCGCAGTCAAAAAGACCCATTGCCTGCGCTCCGCCCTTAGTTGCCATTTCAAGCACATCAAACGCGGGACAAGCCGCCGCGTCGTCCTCGCGGTACTTTTGCAAAGCCGTCACGAGGAACATCTCGCGGAACATATCAAGGCAGTTGTTTGAAGCCGCGCCGTCCGTGCCGATAGCGAAGTTTTTCATGCCGTGCCGTTTCATCTCGCAAATCGGCGCGACGCCGCTTGCAAGCTTTAAGTTAGAGGCGGGATTTGTCACCATAAAAAGCCCCTTGTCGCGGAAAATCTCCATATCGCGCCCGTCAAACCAGACGCAGTGAAATCCTCCCCCGCCGTACTCGAACATTCCGAGCTTGTCAAAAAGCTGCGTCGGGGTCATGCCGTAACGCTCGCGGCAGCCCTCAACCTCCGATTGTGTCTCGCTGTTGTGCGTGTACATCGGAGCTTTGTACTTTTGGGAAAGCTTTGCCAGACCCTCCAGAGTCTCGCGTTTGGTGGTATACTCCGCGTGAAAACCAAGCTGATAAGATACAAGCGGGTGGAGAGAATTGTAGGTGTTGAATTCCTCCTCAATCCCCTCGACTGTCCCTCCAAAATCGTTTATAGACCCGCAGATGACCGTCCGAAAGCCCATATCGATGTTCGCTTTGGAATACGCGGGGAGCTTGAAATACATATCAAAAGACGAGGTTATACCGCTTGTGAGATATTCCATATTTGCAAGCTGGGTAAAAACGTAAATTGCGTCCTCCGTAAGCTTTGCTTCGTGCGGGAAAACCTGATTGTACAGCCAGTCATTAAGCGGCAGATCGTCCGCAAACGACCGCAAAAACGTCATCGCCGAGTGCGTATGCGCGTCCTTGAAGCCGGGGATTATCAAATCGCCCTTCAGATCTATCTCGCGGTCAAATTCCCCCGAACCGTCCGTTTTTTCGCCGACATAGGAGATTTTTCCGCCGTCGGTGTGAAGCTCTCCGTCGATTATGTTTTCATTCTCCATTGTGAGAATTTTCGCGTTGTGAAACCTTAATTTCATAGCTGTCCCTTCCTAACCGAACATCTTTTTAAGCGACTCCTTATACGGAAAACGGCAAATTCCGCGCTCGGTGACAATAGCGGTGATAAGCTCCGCGTCGGTTACGTCAAAAGCGGGGTTAAAGCATTTCACTGAGTCTTCCGCAATTGGCTTTTCAAAGAATTTGGTCTTAATTTCCTCGCCCGAACGCTCCTCGATAACGATTTTTTCACCGCTTTCGCAGTTGAAATCAATAGTTGAACTCGGGCAGAACACATAAAACGGTATCCCGTGATATTTAGCGTTCACGGCAACCGAACGTGTGCCGATTTTGTTTGCGGTATCGCCGTTTGCGGCAACTCTGTCGCAGCCGACAAAACAAGCTTGTATTTTTCCCTGCTTCATCAGCATCGAAGCCGCGCTGTCGCAAATCAGCGTAACATCTATCCCCGCGTGGTTAAGCTCGAACGAAGTAAGCCTTGCCCCCTGAAGCAGAGGTCTTGTCTCATCGCTGAAAACGTGAAAATTATACCCGCGTTCCTTCCCGAGAAGCAAAGTCCCAAGCCCCGTTCCGTACTCGAAAGCCGCCAGTGCGCCCGCGTTGCAATGCGTTAAAATGCCGTCGCCGTCCTTGACAAGCGAAAGCCCGTTTTCGGAGATTGCCCTGCACATTGCCCTGTCCTCGTCGCAGATTTTTGTACACTCCTCATAAAGCAGCGGAAGCGCGGATTTTTTTCCGTGCCCCTCTGCCGCCGAAAGCATACGTTCCACCGCATGGCTTAAATTAACCGCCGTAGGGCGCGAGGAAATGAGATATTCCCCGAGCCCCGACAGCTCCTTATAAAACCTGCCGCTCTCCTCAAACGGTATTTTCTGCGCGAGAACATACATACCGTACCCCGCGGCAATCCCGATAGCGGGCGCGCCGCGCACGCGAAGCTCCTTTATCGCCTCGAAAAGGCTCTCCGCGTCCTCAAGCCTTAAATACTTTATCTCGTTCGGCAGCAGCGTCTGGTCGAGTATCTCGACCGCCCTTTTGTCGTCCGACAGCCTAAGCGTAAAAATCTTGTCCATATTATCCTATCGTCGTTATCTTTTTGGATTTCAGTATCTTAAACAGCGTTTCCCTGTTGAAAACAATGAACTTGTATTCCTCACCGTTTTTCAGAGAAACAATTACCGCGGGAAAAACCAGCGCACGGCTCGCCGAAGCTTGCCTTATCGCAGAATAAGGCATTTTGATGCGCTTTAACCTTTCGGGCAGAATAAGCTTTTGGGCGCGAAAAATTATCCCCTTATCATCTGCGTACAATCCCCCGCCTTGAGCACCCTCCCAACAAAGCGACGCGTAAAATGCCTTTTTCATACACACCTCAGTTGAAATAAACGACTTCGCTCTCCGCCTTTTCGGTGGGAGCAATCAGATCCGCCTGAATAACAGGACCTGTTCCGCCATAGCAAGCCTGTTTTTCCGCGACAATTTTTCCCTTGACCTCAACCCAGTCGCCGTCGCCCCACTTCGCCTCGTCGGGGCTTTTCACAAGAATTCCCACTACCTGAATATCATTCGCACAGCAGGTCATAGCTCTCCGCGAAATAACAAAATACCCCTTCGGAACGTTCTTCGCGCGGAAAACCATTCCCCTTACGTGAACGTTCTTACCCTTATAACGCTTCTCGTTGCTCATAACATCGATATACCACAGCCCGAAATCGTCGTGAACAATTTCTATGGGGTCGGCGTTCACATCAAACGGCATTTCGTCATCGCCCTGAAATCCCTGTTCAACGCTTCCGTCAACATACTCAAACATCATATCAATCCGCGGATTTAACGCCTTTACGGCGCGGCGCAGACGCTTTTTATCAACCTTTCCCTGCTCACAGCGGTTGAAGATTATAATATCTGAAACCGCAATATCGTCCGACAACAGTTGCCGCATATTGTTCATATACACCTCAAACTTAGAATGGTCGACAAACATAAAAATCTGGTAAAAAATCCAGTCCTTCGGAGCTTTCTGCGCCATATCCCGAAGGCTCCACATACCGTTATACTCCAGCATAACGCGCGAGGGCTTGTGCTTTTTGACAAGAGCGGTGAGGTTTTCGGGGTTGAAATCCTCCTCGTCTTCGATATACTCCACCTCGGAGTTGGAGGCTTTCAATATCCTCTCGTCAAGCTCAACCTCACCCTGCTCGCACGCGATAACAAGCGTTTTTTCGCCCTTGCTGAATTCCTTGTCGTTGAGGGTCTCCTCGATAAAGGTGGTTTTACCGCTCTCGAGGAAGCCTGTCATTAAATATACGGGTATCTCCATTTCTTTTCTCCTGATTAAACGCCAAACAAAGCCTTGATTTTGTCCTCAACCAGTTTCGAGCCGATAACGCACATTCTTCCCGTAACGTCCGCAGGACCGGTTCTTACCTCGTATTCCTCGGGAACGAAGTCGAAATGATACCAGACGCCCTCTGCTCCGGGGACAATGCCCTTTGCTCTCAAAACAACGCCGAATTCCTCGCCCGAAAGCTTTGAAAGCGCGTTTTCAAGCTCCGCCTTGCTGAATTTCTTCGCGGACTCTATCCCGACAGACGTAAACACCTCGTCCGCATGGTGATGGTGATGATGGTGGTCATGGTCGTGACAGCCGCACTCGTCGTGGTCGTGATCGTGGTGGTGTTCGTGTTCATCTTCATCATCATGGTCATGGTGGTGACAGCAATGATCATGTTCATCTTCATCATCGTGGTCATGGTGGTGATGATGCTCGTGTTCATGTTCATCATCATCGTCATGATGATGCGAATGACCGCAGACGGGGCAGATATCCTCGTCCTTCAGCAGTTCGTCAGCAAACTTGTTTTCGGTCTCCATAGCCGCGAGAATTTGCTTGCCGTTTATATCGTCCCAGCAGGTGGTAACTATCGTCGCGTGAGCGTTAAGCTCTCGCAGCATATTCACCGCCTCATCAAGCTTCTCTTCGGAAAGCTTCTGCGAGCGGCTGAGAATAATGGTTTTTGCGGTCTCGACCTGGTTTTTGTAAAATTCGCCGAAGTTCTTCATATACATCTTGATTTTCGACGCGTCAACAACGGTGGTATAGCTGTTGAGGACGATTTTGTCGCTTCCGACGCCCATAACCGCCTTTATTACGTCGGAGAGCTTTCCGACGCCCGACGGCTCGATAAGAATTCTGTCGGGAGAAAACTCGTCGAGCACCTTTTTCAGAGCCTCGCCGAAATCGCCCACCAGAGAGCAGCAGATGCACCCCTGGTTCATTTCGGTAACCTGAATTCCCGCCTCCTTCATAAATCCGCCGTCGATGCCTATCTCGCCGAATTCGTTCTCGATAAGCACCAGCTTCTCGTTGCTGTAAGCCTCCTTAAGCAGCTTTTTGATGAGAGTGGTCTTGCCCGCTCCCAGAAAGCCCGAAAAAACATCTATCTTTGTCATAAAAATCTCCTCTTAAAATAAATTTGGAATAAATTCCAACTTATATTGTACCACATTTTTTTGCAATAGTCAAGATATAGGCAAAAAAATCAACTTAAATCTATCTGTTGTTCAAGCATTCGGCATATTATACAAATTTTTCAAGGTAAAATTGTCACATTGCACAAACAACAATAATTCGCCCCAAAAAATGTAATTTCAAGCACAGTTGTCCGTCATTATTGTCAGAGGGGAAAAATTATTTTACAACAGGGGGATAATTATGAAAAAGCTTCTTTTGGCAGCCTTGCTTTCGACAATGGTTTTAAGCCTTGCGGGGTGCGAGCGCGAAAACGTTTCGCAGGAAAATTCATCTGATGGCGGTTCGGGTGAATCCGATACACAATCTAAGACACGCTTCAGAACCGAGGAGTATCTTGACGGCTGCGAACCCGACGATTATAACGCCGCAAACCATGACAACGCGCGAATTGATTACTCTACCGACGAAGTTGTAAAAATAATCGGGGAAAATTCGGATTTCAAGCTGTCGGACAACTTTACGGCGTACGTCCCGAAAAGCCTCGGGCACGTCAGCACGTTTTACATGGGACGTCCGCTTTACCCTTCGGGAGAGAAGGTTATAGAGGATTTTAACTCGTTGTTTAAGTATCTGTATCCCGACGACGAGGTCAATGAAGATATTTTGGAATTTACCGGACCTGACCTTGATACGGGTGAATTCGTTCGTGGAGTTATGAGCGAAAACAATTATCATAACGATGTTCTTAACGGCGTCATTCAGCCGACGGAATTTATTTATCCGGATAAATTCACCAATGATAACACGCCTCAGCATCAGCTTGTAATGCAGCCTCCGCAGGAATGAGTATTACTACTGTAAATAAAGGCGTATTCGGCACGGTAGCGCGTGAAATGAATATCCTTGACGGAGGTCACGGCGAAAATTATACTCCCGAGCTTTACTTTCCTAAAGTTGGAGTGTACGA